>JAENXP010000081.1 GCA_016649475.1 Burkholderiales bacterium
CTATGGACTGCGGCTAGGGACTGCGCGAACACCGCAACTCCGGCTACCGGGTTTTTGAGGCTACGAGGAAATCATGAATAGCAAACTGGGACGACTGACGGGCGGCCTGCTGCTGGCGCTCTACGCGGGGCTGGCGTCCGCCGCCTACCAACTCAATTTTCAGCCGCCTGTGACCCGGATCGCGAGCGAAATCTACGATCTGCACATGCTGATGATGTACGTCATCCTGGTGATTTTCTGCGTCGTCTTCGGCGTGATGTTCTACTCCATCTACGCTCACCGCAAGTCCGTCGGCCACAAGGCCGAGCAGTTTCACGAGAACACCACGGTGGAAATCATCTGGACCGTGATCCCCTTCGTCATCCTCATCGCCATGGCCTGGCCCGCGACCAAGACCTTGATCGCGTTCAAGGATACGGCCAACCCGGACATCACCATCAAGGCCACCGGCTACCAGTGGAAATGGGGTTACGATTACATCAAGGGCGAAGGCGAGGGCGTTGCGTTTCTGTCCGCGCTGGCAACGCCGCAGGATCAGATCCACAACCAGAAACCCAAAGGCGAGAATTACCTGCTCGAGGTGGACAATCCGATGGTGGTGCCGGTGGGCAAGAAAGTGCGCATACTCACCACCGCCAACGATGTCATCCATTCGTTCTGGGTGCCGGCCTTCGGCATCAAGCAGGACGCCATTCCCGGCTTCGTGCGCGACACCTGGTTCAAAGCCGAAAAAGAAGGCATCTACCGCGGCCAGTGCGCCGAACTGTGCGGCAAGGACCACGGTTTCATGCCCATCGTGGTCGAGGTTGTTTCGGCGCAAAAATATACGCAGTGGGTCGCCGACCAGAATCAGAAAAAGGCTGCGGCCGCCGAGGATCCGAACAAGCAGTGGAGCGCGGACGAACTGAACGCCAGGGGCGAGAAAGTGTATGCCGCCAACTGCGCTGCCTGCCACCAGCCGACCGGCAAGGGCCTGCCGCCGGCATTCCCCGCGCTGGACGGCTCCAAGATCGCGACCGGCGACAAGAACGCGCACATCGACATGGTGCTGAACGGCAAGGCCGGCACCACCATGGCCGCTTTCGGCAAGCAGCTCTCGGACACCGACATCGCCGCCGTGGTCACCTACGAGCGCAACGCCTGGGGCAACAAGACCGGCGACGCGGTACAGCCGGCTGAAGTCAAAGCGGCAAGAAAGTAAGGGCGCCTGACGGAGTTTTCGTCGGGCGCGAGATTTAGGGGAGCACGAGGGGAGATGTCCCGTCGTTCCGCAAGACGCTCTCAAGATTCGATTTTCAGGAGAAACGCATGAGCGCAGTCATCGATACCCACGGCCACGGTCACGCAGATCACGATGGCCACGAACACCATCCTTCCGGGCTGATGCGCTGGGTGACCACCACCAACCACAAGGACATCGGTACGATGTACCTGTGGTTCTCGTTCACCATGCTGCTTCTGGGCGGAGTGCTGGCGCTGACGCTGCGCCTGGAGCTGTTCCAGCCCGGCATCCAGATCGTCAATCCGGAGTTCTTCAACCAGCTCACCACCATGCACGGTCTGATCATGGTGTTCGGCGCGATCATGCCGGCCTTCGTCGGTTTCGCCAACTGGCAGATACCGATGATGATAGGCGCTCCCGACATGGCGTTCGCGCGCATGAACAACTGGAGTTTCTGGTTGCTGCCGGTGGCGGCGTCGCTGCTGGTGATTTCGTTCTTCGTTCCGGGCGGCGCGCCCGCGGCCGGCTGGACCATCTATGCGCCGCTCTCGACCCAGATGGGCCCGGGAATGGATCTGGGCATTTTCGCCCTGCACATCATGGGTGCCTCCAGCATCATGGGCTCCATCAATATCGTCACGACGATCCTCAATATGCGCGCCCCTGGCATGACGCTGATGAAAATGCCGATGTTCGTGTGGACCTGGTTGATCACCGCCTACCTGTTGATCGCGGTGATGCCGGTGCTCGCCGGTGCGATCACCATGGTGCTCGCCGACCGCCATTTCGGCACATCGTTCTTCAACGCCGCCGGTGGCGGCGACCCGGTGATGTTCCAGCACATCTTCTGGTTCTTCGGCCATCCCGAGGTCTACATCATGATCCTGCCGGCGTTCGGCATCATCAGCCAGGTGATTCCGGCGTTCGCGAGGAAGCCCCTGTTCGGCTACGCGTCTATGGTGTACGCCACCTCGTCGATTGCGATCCTTTCCTTCATCGTCTGGGCGCACCACATGTTTACCGTGGGGATGCCCACCGCCGGGCTGCTGTTCTTCATGTACGCCACCATGCTGATCGCGGTACCCACCGGGGTGAAGGTGTTCAACTGGCTTGCCACCATGTGGAAGGGCTCGATGACCTTCGAAACCCCGATGCTGTTCGCGGTCGGCTTCATTTTCGTGTTCACGATGGGCGGTTTCACCGGACTGATGCTCGCGATCATGCCGGTGGACGTCCAGCTGCAGGACACCTATTATGTGGTGGCGCACTTCCACTACGTGCTGGTGGCCGGGTCGCTGTATGCGATCTTTGCCGGCACCTATTTCTGGATTCCCAAGTGGACCGGCCGTATGTATGACGAAACCCTGGGCAAGTGGCATTTCTGGCTGTCGCTGGTGTTCTTCAACATCACTTTCTTCCCGATGCATTTTCTGGGGCTCGCGGGCATGCCGCGGCGCATCCCGGATTACGCCAGCCAGTTCACCGAGTTCAACCAGATCGCCACCGTCGGCGCGTTCGGATTCGGCCTGAGCCAGTTGCTGTTCCTGTATATCGTGCTCAAGGTCAGCGTGTTCGCGCAGGGCGAGAAGGCGCCGGCCAAACCCTGGGAGGGCGCGGACACATTGGAATGGACGCATCTGCCGAGCCCTGCCCCGTATCACAGTTTCCATGAGGCGCCGGAAGTCAAATGATGATGTCCGGGACCAGCATGAACCGGGAACAGCCGCACAACAAAAGAACCGCACTGGTCCTGGCTGCGGTCGCGCTCGTGTTCTTCCTGGCAATCGTGCTCAAGTACTGGGTGGCGGAATGAGCGCTACCGTCACGGCTTCCGCGTCCAACCGGCGCATGCTGAAGAAGCTGCTGGTGGTGGCCCTGGGCATGTTTGGATTCGGCTTCGCTTTGGTGCCGCTATACAACAAGGTGTGCGAGGTCGCGGGTCTGCGCGACCTGTGGCAGCCCGGTCAGGCGGACGCTGCGACGTCGAACACCCAGGTGGACCTGACACGCACGCTGACCATCGAGTTCGACTCCAATATCCGCATGCTGCCGTGGACTTTCAAACCCATGGCATCGAGCGTGGAAATCCACCCGGGCGAGCTGACGCAGATGGTGTACGAAGTGAGAAATACGCTCGACGAACCGGTCACCGGCCAGGCGGTGCCCAGCTACGGGCCCAGGCTCGCAGGGCAGTACTTCAGGAAACTGGAATGTTTCTGCTTTACCCAGCAGACGCTGGCGGCGGGCGAGGTGCGGCAGATGCCGGTGGTGTTCGTGATCGATCCGAACCTGCCCAAAGACGTCAACACCATCACGCTTTCCTACACCTTTTTCCGCGTTGATGGCGCGAACGTGAAGGCGGGTAAGGGGTGAGCATCGCTCAGGCATCGAAAAAGGCTTCACCGCTGCAAGTGGTCCGGGCAGTGTTCTGGTCCTTCCTCGGCATACGCAAGCGCCGCGATTACGAGGTGGACAGCGTGGAGTTGAAGCCGCATCAGGTGATCGCTGCCGGCCTGGTCGGGGCATTGGTTTTCGTTGCAGGTTTGATATTGCTGGTGCGTTTTGTCATTGGCAGACTGGCATAAATGGAGGAGAAGAACATGAGCGATCATGCTCAGCATTATTTCGTGCCGCAACCGTCCCACTGGATGATCGTCGGCTCGTTCGCGCTGCTGTTCATGGCGGTGGGCGCGGTGTTGTGGTTCAACGGCGCGGGCGTCGGCCGCTATAGCGTACTGCTCGGTTTCGCCCTGCTCGTGTTCATGATGTTCCGCTGGTTCGGCGACGTGGTGCGCGAATCCGAGAGCGGCAAGTATGGCAAGCAGGAGGATGTCTCGTTTCGCTGGGGCATGAGCTGGTTCATTTTTTCGGAAGTCATGTTCTTCGCCGCATTTTTCGGCGCGCTTTTCTATGCGCGGGTGCTGTCCGTCCCCGATCTGGGCAGCCTGACAAGCAGGGAGCTGCTGTGGCCGGATTTCAGCGGACAGTGGCCCAGCGCCGGTCCGGGTTCCAGTGACCCGTTCACGCCGATGGCGGCCTGGGGCGTGCCTGCGCTCAACACTCTGTTGCTGCTTACCTCCGGCGTAACGCTCACCATCGCCCACTTCGGCATGATCGAGGGCAACCGCTTCAAGCTGAAGCTGTGGCTGTTCCTGACGATCGCGCTGGGCGTGACCTTCCTCGGATTCCAGATCTACGAATATTCACACGCCTATTCCGAGCTGAACCTCAAACTGAGCACCGGCATCTACGGCACGACCTTTTTCATGCTGACGGGCTTTCACGGGTTTCACGTGACCATAGGCGTGATCATGCTCACGACCATGCTGTTCCGCTCGTTCGCGGGGCACTTCAGGCCTGACCACCACTTCGCGTTCGAGGCGGTGGCCTGGTACTGGCACTTCGTCGACGTGGTCTGGCTGCTGCTGTTCATTTTCGTCTACTGGGTGTAGCGGCGGCGAACCGCCTTCGCGCAGAGCAAGGGATCGAGGACGGAGGACGGAAGAACCCCGCAGAGGGCCTTGCACGCGCCGCACACTGTGCGGCGCTCTTTTTTGGACCGGCCGGAGGGGCCCGGCTGCGGAACTGCAGAGACGACGTTCAGGAAACCTTTCCCGGGATCAAGCCGAAATAGTAGCCCGCCATCAACAGCAGGAACAAGGTTACCGACAGGCCGACTCGCAGGGCCAGCGCAGTGACGGTGCGTTTGGATTGGCCGCGGTCGGTGACCAGGAAGAACAGCGCAGAGGCGAGGCTGGCGAGGATCAGCAGCAGGAATATGATGACGATGATTTTCATTGCGGACGCCGATGGAATGTTGTTGGCACCCGCTGCAATATTCTTTTTGCAGCGGGCCAATTTGGTGGAGCATGAGGGGAGGGATCCCCGCATATTGAAGATGGATCCAAGTGTATCCCAGTCAAACCGGCGTTACTAGAAAAGCCGCGCTTTCATGCTAGGCGGCAGGCGCTTTCGTCCAGCGTTCCTGCCCGGCGTTGCCGCGCTCGCAGCAATCGCGCTCACGCTATCTCTCGGTAACTGGCAGTCGAGCCGCGCCGAGGAAAAACTAGCGCTCGGGCGCAACCTGGATGACGCTGCGCGCCGAGTGCAGTTGGCACTGCCGCCCAGCCCGGTCGATGCCCACGATTACGAGTTTGCCCGCGTCAGCGCGCGCGGCGAGTATTCGGCCCGGCACACTGTCCTGCTCGACAACAAGGTATTGCGCGGCGTCGCCGGCTACCAGGTGCTGACCCCGCTGAAGATAGTCGGCGGCGACATGAATGTGCTGGTCAACCGCGGCTGGGTTGCAGCGGGCACCCGGCGCGACATCCTGCCGCAGATCAGCACGCCGGCTGGAATCACGGCGGTCGAAGGGATCGCCCTCGTGCCCGGCAGCCACATTTTCGAACTGGGTACGACGACCGAGGAAGGCATCGTGTGGCAGAATCTGGTGCTTGCGCGCTACGCGAAATGGTCCGGGCTCAAGCTGCAGCCGGTCGTGCTGCAACAGACGAGCGCGGCCGCCGATGGCCTGGAACGCGTCTGGGCCAGACCGGATACCGGAGCGGACAAACACCGCGGCTACGCATTCCAGTGGTACGCGCTTGCAACGACGATCTTGATTGCCTATGTCGCATTCAGCTTCAAACGCACTGCCTGATCCGCGCCCCGGGCGCAGGAAGATGCTCGCGATCGCGGCCTTGTGCCTCGCGCCCTTTGTTGCCGCGCTGATCGCCTACTTCTACTGGCAGCCGCAGGGCGGCATGAATTATGGCGAGCTCATTCCGGCGCATCCGCTGACCGATCTGCCTCTGCGCCACCTGGATCAGCGTGCGGTGAGGCTATCGGCGTTCAGGGGCAAGTGGATACTGCTGCAGCTGGACACGGCGGAGTGCGCCGCGCCCTGCCGGGCCAAGCTGTACAACATGCGCCAGGTGCGCCTCGCGCAGGGACGCGAGATGGAGCGCATCGAGCGCGTCTGGCTGATCCTGGATGAGGCGCCGCTGGAGACGCTGCTGATGCGCGAATACGACGGCACGCGCATGCTGCGCGCAAGCGGCAGCCCCTTGGTCGCCGAGTTTCCCCCGAAGGGCGGAGCGCGCGATCATATCTATCTGATCGACCCGCTCGGCAACCTCATGCTGCGCTTTCCCAAGGATGCCGACCCGCGCAGGATGCGCAAGGACTTGTCGCGCCTGCTGCGGGCTTCGCGCGTCGGTTAGGAGCGGCCGCCGGTGAACCCCGTGATAAACTGCCTCGTTATTCTTCGGCGCTAAGCTCATGGCCACGCAGCTCATTTTGCACGATACCGCGCAGCGCATGCGGCAGTTCTACGCCCTGACCAAGCCGCGCGTGACCATGCTGGCCGTGTTCTGCGCGGTGATCGGCATGTTTCTCGCCACGCCGGGCATGGTGCCCTGGCGCGTGCTGTTCGCGGGGACCGCCGGCATTGCCTTGCTTGCAGGCGCGGCTTTCGCCATCAACTGCCTGATCGAGCAGGAGATCGATGCCAAGATGGCGCGCACCCGGGCGCGCCCCTTGCCGCGCGGCGAGCTGACGTCCTTGCAGGCTGTCGTTTTCGCCGGCGTGATCGGGGGCATGGGCATGTTCCTGCTTTACCGCTACGTCAATGCGCTCACCATGTGGCTCACCTTTGGCACCTTCGTCGGCTACGCGATCATCTACACCATCTTGTTGAAGCCGGCGACGCCGCAGAACATCGTCATCGGCGGGCTGTCCGGGGCGATGCCGCCGCTGCTGGGCTGGACTGCCGTCACCGGCGAAGTGGCGCCCGAGGCGCTGCTGCTGGTGCTGATAATCTACGCCTGGACGCCGCCGCATTTCTGGGCGCTGGCGCTTTACCGGACCGAGGATTTCACCCGCGCCGGCTTGCCCATGCTGCCGGTTACCCACGGGCAGAAATTCACGCGCTTGCACGTGTTGCTGTACACCCTGGTTCTGATCGCGAGCACGCTGTTGCCCTTCGTCTACGGCATGAGCGGCTGGATTTACCTGGCTACCGCGCTCGTCCTGGACGGCATGTTCCTCTACTACGCGGTCAGAATCTATACCGCGTACAGCGACCGGCTGGCGCAGCAGACCTTCCGCTTTTCCGTCGTCTACCTGGCCGGACTGTTCACCGCGCTGCTGCTGGATCACTATGTTTAGGGCTCATTCGATATGAGGGGATATCCTCTGCGGGGACTTTCCCGTCTAGCGGGATCGAGACCTTCGGGGCGCCTCCGCTCATACTCCCCTGAGTCGGGGGCCATTGCGGCGATTCTGAAATGGCCGCTCGGTGTATTGCGCCCGCTAGGCGCTTTACTCGTGGTGCTCGCGCTTGCCGGCTGCGGCATGCCGCAGCCGGCATTCAAGAACACCGATGTCACCGGCACCGACTGCTGCAGGGATTTTCGCCTGACCGACCACAAGGGCGAAACGCGCACGCTGGCGGATTTTCGCGGCAAGGCTGTGGTGATATTTTTCGGCTATACCCAGTGCCCCGACGTATGTCCGACGACCATGGCCGAAATGAAGGCCGTGCTGGGGCAACTCGGAGCCGATGCGCAGCGCGTCCAGGTGCTGTTCGTCACCCTCGATCCGGAGCGCGACACGC
>JAENXP010000620.1 GCA_016649475.1 Burkholderiales bacterium
CGTGCCCGGCGGCTCGTCCAGCGGCACCGCGGTCGCGATCGCGGCCGGGCTCGCGCCCGCAGGCATAGGCAGCGACACCGGCGGCTCGGTGCGCATTCCTTCGGCCTTCAACGGCCTGGTCGGGCTCAAGGTCACCTATGGGCGCATCAGCCTGCACGGCACCGGCCTGCTCAGCTGGACGCTGGATTCGATAGGCCCGCTGGCGCGCTCGGTGGAGGACTGCGCCGAGATCCTGCGCGCGCTCGCCGGACCTGATGCGCGCGACGCGGCGACGCTCGCTCCACCGGCGCTGGACCTGCCCGCGCAGCTTGCGGCCGGCGGGCTCAAACACTTGCGCATCGCACTGCCCGAGCAAGCACAATTGCCGCAGTTCATGCACCCGGCGGTGCTCGAAGCCTGGCAGGATGCGGCGACGCTGATGGAGCGGCTCGGCGCCGAAATCGTGCCGGTGCGCCTGCCGGATTGGTATTTCGACCTGGCGAAGCAGGCGGGCCTGATCATCGCGTCGGAAGCCTTTGCGCTGCACCGCGGGCATATCGAAGACATGCAGCAGCCGATCGGCGAGGCGGTGCGCGGGCGCGTCCTCGGCGCGCGCGATCTCGCGCCCGGCGAATACGCCGAGACGCTGCGCACCATGGCCGGGCGCCGGCGCTACTTCGCCGAATGGTTCCGCGGCTACGACGCGATCCTGCTACCCACGGTCGCGGTGCCGGCGCCGCCGCTAGCAGGCATAGACGAAGCCTCGCCCGTGCCGGCCTATTTCACGCGGCCGCAGAATTATCTCGGCCTGTCGGCGCTGGCGATGCCGGCGGGGCTGCACGAGGGCCTGCCCGTGAGCATACAGATCATCGGCAAGCCGTTCGATGAACGCCGCATCCTCGAAATCGGCAAGGCCTACCAGGACGAGACGGGATTCAACAAGCTGCGGCCGGATGTCGCGGCTCTGGCGGCGTAACGGGACGCGGCGGATGTCATTGCCGACAAACGCGGCGCCGCCGCGCGCAAGCGAACGAGAATCGGCCCAGCGCATTTATTTCACCCTCGCCGCCATCATCGGCGGGGCGGTCAGCGTCTACTTCGTGCTGGTGCCGGTGTTCAAGCTCAACCTTGCGTTCCATTTCTACCTGATGTTGTGGATCACCATGGCCTCGGCGTTCAACGTCGCCTCGGGCTTTTCCGGCTATATGCCCTTCGGCTATGTCGCTTTTTACGGCGTGGGCGCCTTCACCACCGCGATCCTGGTGCACAAGCTGCACTTTCCGGTGCTGGCGGCGCTGCCGTTCTCCGGCATTGCAGGCGTTGTGCTGGGGCTCTTGTTCGCGCCCACGCTGCGGCTCTCGGGCATTTACTTCGCCATCGTCAGCCTGGCGCTGGCGGGCATCTGCCGCCTGATCATCACCAACATGCCGGAGGAGATCACCGGGGGATCGTTCGGCCTGCACCTGGGCAGCCGCGCCGAACCGGTGCTGTCGTTCTACGTGATGATGTTCGTCATGCTGCTCGCGCTCGGCACCATCCTGTGGCTGTCGCGCTCGCGCCTGGGCAAGGCGCTGCGCGCGGTACGCGACGACGCCGAAGCGGCCGACATGATGGGCGTGAACGTGGTGCGCGTGCGCCTCTACGGCTGGCTGATCGCGGCGTTTTTCCCCGCGCTGTGCGGCGGCATCGAAGCCTGGTACACCAATGTGGTCGACACCGAGACCGCGTTCAACACCCTGACCACGGCGAAAACCGTGATCTACGCGGTGGCGGGCGGGCTCGGGACGGTGACCGGACCCATCGTCGGCGCGTTCACCATGGTGTGGCTGGACGAGCTCATCTGGCGGGAGTTCCCGCGGATCAATATGCTCATCCTCGGCATCGCCACGGTGCTGCTGGTGCTGTTTCTGCCGCGCGGGCTGATCGGCACGTTGCTGCGCCGCCGCCCGCAGTGGCGCCGCTACATTCCGTGACCGGCCTCTGAGCGCGCAATATGGAAACCCTGGTCCTCAACGGTTTGATCAACGGCCTGATCGTAGGCGGCGTGTACGCGCTCATCGGCCTGAGCCTGACGCTGCTCTACGGTGTGCTGCGCATCGTCAACTTCGCGCACGGTGAGTTCGTCATCGGCGGCTCGTTTCTCGCCTACGTGCTGTTCAACAGCCTGGGCATTCCGCCACTGCTGGCGCTGCCGGTCGCGGCGGTTTCGTTCTTCGCGGCCGGCTGGCTCGCCTATTACCTGCTGATACCGCGGCTTGCGCGCAGCGACGATCCGGAGATCATGTCCTTCCTCATGATGTACGGCATGTCGATCGCGCTGGCCGCGGTGATGC
>JAENXP010000065.1 GCA_016649475.1 Burkholderiales bacterium
CCGCGTTTTTCGCGGTGCAGTGGCTGGGCGCCGCCTACCTGGCCTGGCTGGGAGCAAGGTTGCTGTTCGCCAAACCCGGCGCCGCGCCGGTGCTGCGGATTCAGCCCCACCATTATCTGCGCCAAGCGCTCATGATCACCCTGCCCAATCCGAAGGCGATCGTGTTCTACATGGCGTTTTTTCCGCTGTTCGTCGATCCGGCACGGCATCAAGGCATCGCCACTTTCGCCTTCATGGCGGCGACCATTGCAGTGCTGACCTTTTTTTACGGACTGTGCGCGGTGCTGCTTACCCACTATCTGGCCGAGCGCCTGCGTGCCAATCCTCTGATATCACGTTCCATGGAAAAGCTCGCCGGCCTGTTCCTGATCGGCTTTGGCGTCCGCCTCGCCCTGAGCCGCTGAGCGCGGAACTAGGTTTTGCGCAGCAGCGCCGCCTTCACCTCGGCCAGCGCAGGCGGTTTGCCCGCGTCCTTGAAGCCTTCCAGCCTGCGATAGATGTCGGCAGCGGCCAGATGAAAACCCGAAGGCAGGCCCGCCGCTTCGAAATTCGCTGCGATTTCTTCCATTTCGGCGATCCAGCGCCAGGCCTTGCGTGCGCTCACCGTGACCATTTCGGAGCGCTTCGGTATGTCGGGCAGCGAAATCTTCCATTCGTCCAGCAGTGCCGCATCGACGCCCTCGTGCTGCGCCAGTGCGCGTATGCCCGCGAGCAGGGCGGTCGCGCCCTTGTTCCAGGCGGCGTAGCAGACCTTGAGCGCGGAGGCCGAGCCCACCGGCCCATCGAGTGCGATCGCCTGCATGATGCCGCCCGCGAACAGCGGTGCGATCTCTGCGGCGCGGTCGCCGCAAAGATAGAGCCGGACGCTGGCGCCCGGTACGGGCGGCGGACCGATGATGCCGGCGTCGACATAGCTCGCGCCTGCCGCCGCGACCACCCGCCCCAGCGCGCGCGTGGTCTCGGCCGAGACCGCATTGGCATCGATATAGACACCGCCGAACGCGCACGCCGCCACCGCGCGCGCGAGTTCCATCGCCGCATGGGGTGGACAGACGGAGAACACGACGTCGGCCGCGTGCACGGCTTGCGCCAGCGTCGCCGCTTCTTCGAGGCCGCAGCTCCCGGCGCGCCGGCGCGTCGCGGCGCTGCGGCCGGCTGAAACCCACACCACCCTGTGTCCACTCGCCACCAGTCCGGCGCCGATGGCGGCGCCCATCTCGCCCGGATGCAATACGGCTATGGTTTTTTTCAAAGCGAACTACTCCCGCAGCGACTTAGGGTAACAATACGAGAGGATAACTCCGCTCGTGCGCCCCTGGATCAGGGACCACTTCGGCAATTCTCAAATGGCCTCCAATGAAAAGCTCGGCCCCGGCTTTCGCGGCGGCTAGGAACCCCTCACCAGCAGCAGCTTATTATTCACCGACACCACGCCCGGCACCCTGGCGGCGGCCTTTTCCGCTTTGTGGCGCTGCTCTTCGTTGTCCGCGGTCCCGTACAGGGTCACCGCGTTGCCGGACGCGCGCACGTCCATCGGCAGGTTTTCCAGACCGGGAACGGCCACGATCGCAGCCTTGGTCTTGGCTGCCAAGGCACTGTCTGCGGCCTCCTTCGCGTGGGCGGCCCGCTGCGCCGGATCGGTTGCGCGCGCATTTTCCTCGGCCTTTTTCTGTTCCGCCGCTGCAGCCTGTAGTGCCTGCTGCGCGGCCGCGCTCCCGGGTTTCGCCAAGGCAGTCTCCACTGCGGGCTTGTCCCCGCAGCCGCCGAGCGACAATACCAGCGCCGCCGCTGCGGCGGCGCAGATCCCCCGGCGATCCGGCTTTCGATAGTCAGGCTTCATGCTCTGTTCCTCCCTGTGATGGACTCGAATTTATTCTGCCGCGCTTTTCTCCAACATGCCAAGGTTCCGAACATCATCGTTCGCGCCGCCGTCTGCAGCGAGCAGCCCTGCGGCGATGAGCGCCAGTCTTATGCGCTGGATCTCTGCGCTGGAGAGCTTCACCAGCGGCGGGCGCACGGCCGCGCAACGCAGCTTGCCCAGCAGAACCAGGGCTTCCTTCATCCGGTTGTGCATGTCTGCGCGCGGCTCGGCATAGAACACCGTGGAGGTGGCGCGTATGCGGGTGTTGAGCGCGCGCGCGCTCACCAGGTCGTCGGTCCTGATGGCGCGGTACAGACGCGCCTGCAGATCGGCGATGACGCTGCCGCTGCCGGAGAGCAATCCGTTGCAGCCCATTACCAGGGAACTGAACAGCCAGGCGCTGTGGGTCGAGAGCACGTTCACGGGGCGCGGCAGGGCCTGCAGGCTGCGGATATGCTGCTCGTGCAGTTCCGGACTCGCGCAGCCGTCCTTGATCGCGCGCACGCTCGGCACCGCGTCCACGATCTTGAGCAGCGTCGCAAGCGGGTAGCCCATGCCGCCCGCGAGCGGATACTGGAACAAGACCAGCGGCAGGTCGGTGACCTCCGCGATGCGGCGAAAATGCTCCACTGCCATTTCCGGCCGCTGACCGTTGCGAAACACGTTGGGGGGGAACACCAGCAGGCCGGAGGCGCCGGCCTCTGCCGCCATGCGCGCTATGCGCTGCGCCTCGATGCTGCCGTCGGCATAGATGCCGTTGATTATGGGCAGGCGCCCTCCTACCGCGTCGAGCCCCAGTTCGAGCACCTCCCGCTGCTCATCGAAGCTGCAGGAGGATACTTCGGTCGAATGCGCGTTGAGCGTAAGTGCGGTGACGCCGTCCACGCCGCCGACATCCAGCAGGTGGCGCCTGAACGCTTGCGCGTCGATGGAGCAGTCTTCCTTGAACGGCAGAAGAACGGCGGGAATGACGCCCTCGGGCACATAGTTCTTGAAGCGTGGCATATCGACTCCTCCATAGGCAATCCGGACGGCCGCAGGCAGCTGACGCCTGCACATGCGCTCCGGTTCTTGATTTGTCGCATTCTCTGCCGCGACACCGCGCAACGTCAACAGGCAACTCACGCGTCTGCGCCACGCGTGTCCAATTCTCGCGCCGCAATCCCTAAATGCACAATGCCATTGGTGTCATTATTGGTAAAATTAAACTACAGCACATCAAACACATTGGGAGGGCGGCATGTTGCAAACCAGGTTCACCGAAATGTTCGGCGTACAGCACCCTATCGTGCAGGGCGGCATGCAGTGGGTGGGACGCGCGTCGCTGGTGTCGGCGGTGGCCAACGCGGGCGCGCTGGGATTCATCACCGCGCTTACGCAGCCGACGCCGGAGGATCTCGAAAAGGAAATCAAGCGCTGCCGCGACCTGACCGACAAGCCTTTCGGCGTCAACCTGACCATCCTGCCCGCGCTCAAACCCCCGCCCTATGCGGAATACCGGCAGGCGATCATCGAGTCGGGCGTGAAAATCGTCGAGACCGCCGGCTACAACCCGCAGGAGCACATTGCCGAGCTGAAGAAACACGGCGTCAAGGTGATCCACAAATGCACCGCGGTGCGCCATGCGATCAAGTCGGAGAAAATCGGCGCGGACGCAATCTCGATCGACGGCTTCGAATGCGCCGGCCACCCGGGCGAGGACGATATACCCGGCCTGATCCTGATCCCGGCGGCGGCCGACAAGGTGAGCATCCCGATGATCGCCTCGGGCGGTTTCGGTGACGGCCGCGGCCTCGCCGCGGCGCTCGCGCTCGGCGCCGACGGCATCAACATGGGCACACGCTTCATGTGTACCGTCGAGTCGCCGATCCACCAGAAGATCAAGGAGCAGATCGTAGCCAACGACGAACGTTCCACCGACCTGATATTCCGCACGCTGCACAATACTGCACGGGTCGCCAGGAACACCGTCAGCCAGGAAGTGCTTGCGGTGGAGAAGAAAGGCGGCGCCACCATCGACGACATCCGCCATCTGGTCGCCGGCCAGCGCGGCCGCGCGGTCTACGAGGACGGCGATCCCGATGTCGGCATCTGGTCGGCGGGGATGATCCAGGGCCTGATCCACGACATTCCGACCTGCGCCGAACTGGTGGCGCGCATCGTCGCCGAGGCCGAGGCGATTATCGCCACGCGGCTTGCGCGCATGATGTCGGCGCGTTCCGCCTGATCACGCCTGGATCCGTCCTGCGCTGCGGCGGCCCCCAGGCTGCATCATCGTCACACCGGCGAGCGCAGCAGCCTGCGCGGCACTTCCACCGGCAGGCTCAACAGGCGAAACGAATTGGTCTTGCCGTGGCCGTCGAGGTTGAGGCTGCCGTTCACCCCGCCCTCGAGCACGTCGTCGATGACGAAGTTGAACGCGTGCAATAGCGGCAGGTCGTAGCGCGTCACCTTCGCCGCGCGCCGGTGCGCGAACAGCGCCAGCACGCGCTCCGGCGTCAGCTGTGCGGCGAGCAGCGCGTAGGCCTCGGACTCGTACGGAATCACGCTCACGTTGAGGCGGTTGCCCTTGTCGCCGGCGCGGCCGTGCGCGACGGCATGCAGCGGCACGGTGACGAGTTCGTCCGGGTCTTTCATCAGCGCCACTCTCCGGCCGGTTTCACACTCACGCGCGGGCTCACGCTCGCGCGCGGCACCAGATACGATTGCGTGCGTATGCGCTGCGTGGTGCGCCAGCGCGCGCCGCCCGAGCCGGCGGGCCCGCAGCACAGCAGCGCGAGCACTTCCCGCGCCGCCTGGTCGACTGTGTCGTGTTCGGCCGCCGCTACCGCCAGGCGCACGCGGATGTCGCCAGGCTCGGGGCCGGTGTAGGAACGCCACAGCGTGCCGCTGTCGTCGTCGTGCACGCTGGCAATTCCGATGAGATCGACGCGGGAATGCACTTTCAGCTTGCGCCGGCGCAGCCGCTCGAGCAGCACTTCGGCGATGCTTTTCGCGCGCGCGAGGCAGTTGGGCCCGGCGACGGAGATTTCGCCCTCGCCCAGCCAGCCGCCTTCGAAACACACCGTGGCCTTCAAACGTTCGGGTGCCGGCTTGCCGCGCACCCCCAGCACTTCGACCCGATCGGCGCCGGCCTGGCGCAGGCTGACGCCGGAAAAATCCAGCGTCACATCCGGCGTGATGTAGTTGGCCGGATCGTGCACTTCGTAGATCAGCTGCTCCTTCACCACCTGCAGGTTGACCACTCCGCCGGTGTTATCGGCCTTGGTGATGACGATGCGACCGTCCGCGCTCACTTCGGCGATCGGGAAGCCGATGTTCGCCGGGTCGGGGATGTCCTTGAAACCGGGGTCGTAATAGACGCCGCCGGTGACCTGCGAGCCGCATTCGAGCAGATGTCCCACGGCCGATCCGAGCGCGAGCTTCGCCCAGTCGTCCTCGGCCCAGCCGTAATGGTGGATCAGCGGCGCAAGCGCAAGCGAGGGATCGCCGCAGCGCCCGGTGATTACAATTTGTGCGCCCGAGCGCAGCGCCGCGACGATGGGCTGCGCCGACAGATAGGCGTTGGCGGAGACGATTTCGCTGCCGCCCTGGTCTAGCGTGGCGTCGGCCTCGTACACTTCGAGCTGCGCAATATCGATGCTCGCGGCGAGATCGTCACCCTCGACCACGCCGATGCGCAATGCGCCGAGCCCGACACGCTCGGCCAGGCGCGCGATCGCGCGCGCCGCGCCCGCCGGGTTGGCCGCACCGAAATTGCCGATGATGCTGATGCCATTGCGCGCGCACTTCTCCAGGATCGGCTCGAGCAGGCGCTCGAGCATGGGCTCGTAGCCGCGCGCGGGATCGCGCCGCTTCTCCAGTTGCGCCAGCGCGACGGTGCGCTCACCCAGCACCTCGAAAAACATCGCCGCCGGCCCGCCGCGCGCGATCAGCGTGTCCACCACCGGGCCTGGAGCGTCGATGCGGTCGCCGGAGAAGCCGGCGCCATTGCCTATGCGAAACATGGTCGTGAGGGTGCGCGAGCGCGCATGGTCTGTCAAGGAGCGTCAGTCCAAGAGGCGCGTCAACGCGGTACGGGCTTGGCCTGCCACACCTGCTCGGCGTATTGCCCGATGGTGCGATCGCTGGAGAATTTGCCCATGGTCGCGACGTTGAGAATCGCTTTGCGCAGCCATTGCTGTTGATCGCGGTAGGCCGCGTCGACCTCGGCCTGGCAGGCGACGTAGGAGGCGTAGTCGGCCAGCAGCAGATAGTGGTCGCCGTTCGCCAGCAGATTGTCCACGATGGGCTTGAACCGCCCGGGCTCCTCCGGCGAAAAATAGCCGGAGCCTATCATGTCGATCGCCTGGCGCAATTCGGCGTTTGCCTGATAGTAATCCGCCGGCCGGTAGCCGCTCGCGCGCAGTTCGGCGACCTCGGCGGCGGTAAGGCCGAATATGAAAATATTGTCCTCCCCGACCTCGTTGCGGATTTCGACATTGGCGCCGTCCAGGGTGCCTATGGTGAGCGCCCCGTTCAATGCCAGTTTCATGTTGCCGGTACCCGAGGCCTCGGTACCCGCCGTGGATATCTGCTCCGACAGATCGGCTACCGGAATGATGTTTTCGGCCACGGAAACGCCGTAATTGGGCACGAACACCACTTTCAGCCTTCCGTGCACACGCACGTCGTTGTTGACGATGTCGGCCACGTCGTTGATCAGCTTGATGATCAGCTTGGCCATCACGTAGCCCGGCGCCGCCTTGCCGCCGAAGATCACGGTGCGCGGCACCGACTCGCTCTGCGGGAAATCGCACAGGCGCTTGTACAAGGTCACGACGTGCAGCACGTTGAGCAGCTGGCGCTTGTATTCGTGGATGCGCTTGATCTGCACGTCGAACAGCGAATCGACCTGGATCTCCAGGCCCAGGGAAGAGGCGATTTCCGCGGCGAACCTTTGCTTGTTGGCGCGCTTTACCGCGGCGAATTCCTGGCGGAACTTCGCGTCGTCGGCCAGGGGAATCAGTCGCCGCAACTGGTCCAGATCCTTGATCCAGCCATCGCCGATGCGGGAGCTGATCAATGCCGCGAGCAGCGGGTTCGCCAGGTTCAGCCAGCGCCGCGGCGTGATGCCGTTGGTGAGGTTGATGATCTTGCCCGGGAAACAGCGGTCGAAATCGGAAAATATGGTCTGCTTCATGAGTTCGGTGTGCAGCTGCGCCACACCGTTTACCTTGTGGCTGCCGATAACCGCAAGGTGCGCCATGCGCACGCGCTTGCCCCCTTCTTCGCCGATGATCGACATGCGTTGGCGCATATTGTTGTCGCCGGGAAAACTGTGCATCACCCCCTTGAGGAAGCGGTGGTTGATTTCGTAAATGATCTGCAGGTGGCGCGGCAGGATCTGCTCGAACATCGCGACCGGCCAGGTTTCCAGCGCCTCCGACATCAGCGTATGGTTGGTGTAGGAGAAGGTGCGGGTGGTGATGTCCCAGGCATTGTCCCAGTCCAGATGGTTCAGGTCCACCAGGACGCGCATCAGTTCCGGGATGGCGATCGCCGGGTGGGTATCGTTCAGCTGAATCGCAACCTTGTCCGGAAGCTCATCGAAGCTCTGGTGGTATTTGCTGTAGCGGTAGAGGATGTCCTGCAGCGAGGCGCAGACGAAAAAATACTGCTGCTTCAGTCGCAGCTCGCGGCCCATGCTGGTGGAGTCGTTCGGGTAGAGCACCTTGGACAGGTTTTCCGACTCGTTCTTGTCCTCCACCGCCTTGATGTAATTGCCCTCGTTGAAATATTTCAGCTCGAAATCGCGCGATGCCTTGGCCGCCCACAAGCGCATATTGTTGACCGTGGAGGTGGCAAACCCGGGTATCGGGCTGTCATAGGCCATGGCCATGACGTCTTCGGTGTCCACCCAGTGGTTGCGCTGGGCACCGTGCTCATCTGCGAACTGCACCACGCGGCCGCCGAACTTGACCTGGTAGATCACTTCCGGCCGCGCAAATTCCCAGGGATTGCCGTAGCGCAGCCAGTTGTCGGGGTGTTCCACCTGGCGGCCCCCTTCGATGCGCTGCGAGAACATGCCGTACTCATAGCGTATGCCGTAGCCGTAGCCGGGCAGGTTCAGCGTCGCCATCGAATCCAGAAAGCAGGCGGCAAGCCGCCCCAGACCGCCGTTGCCCAGAGCCGCATCGGGCTCCATTTCGCGCACCTGGCGCAGATCGACGCCGTTTTGCTGCAAGGCCTCGCTGCACGCTTTCTCGAACGAGAGATTGATCAGGCTGTTCGTCAGCGTGCGCCCCATCAGGAATTCCATCGACAGGTAATACACCCGCTTGGCGTCGGCGACGTAATAGCTGCGCATGGTTTCCATCCAGCGCTCGATCAGGCGGTCGCGCGTCATGAACGCAGTGGCATGAAACCAGTCGCGCGCGGTCGCCATGATGTCGTCTTTGCCTACCGAAAACACCAGGCGGTTGACAATGGACCTGCTCACCGAAGCCACGTCGACCCCGGCAAGCTGATGGTTGATAAGGGATTTCAGCGGCTGCTTGTTCACGAATGCCTCCAGTTGGCAAGGCGATACCAGATTTATTCAGCGTGCGCGAGATCGGATTCGCTGTCAAGCGACGGGCTTGTGTCCTTTCCGGCGCGCCGGCTCGGCATTTCCGCGATGGACACGCCTGCGCATCCTCTGCTGTAATGCGGCCAGGCTTCCTCGCGGGAAAAATTCATGACGGCACCGAGCAGCGACAGCGGCACGCCCTACGACTACGACTACGTCATCATCGGCTCGGGCTTCGGCGGCGCAGTCTCAGCCCTGCGTCTGTCGGAGAAAGGCTACAAGGTGCTGGTGCTGGAAAAGG
>JAENXP010000591.1 GCA_016649475.1 Burkholderiales bacterium
AAAACGGATTGCCCGTGCCGGCTGCGAAAATCACGATCTTGCCTTCCTCCAGATAGCGCATCGCTTTTCCGCGTATGTATGGTTCGACTACCTGCTCGATGTTGAGCGCGGATTGCACCCGGCCGTTCAGGCCACCGCGGCGCATGGCGTCCTGCAGGGCCAGCGCATTCATTACGGTGGCGAGCATGCCCATGTAATCAGCAGTGGCCCGATCCATTCCGGCGGCAGCCGGTGCTACGCCGCGAAAAATATTGCCGCCGCCGATAACCACGGCGATTTCCAGCCCCAGCGCCGCCACTGCGGCAATTTCTTCGACGATACGGTCTATGGTCACCCGATTTATGCCATACGCATCATCGCCCATCAGTGCCTCGCCCGAAAGCTTGAGCAGGATGCGCTTATAGACCGGGGTTGCGGGCACGGCGTTCAACTGGCGGCAGCTTTGGCCTGCGCCGCCACTTCGGCGGCGAAATCGTTTGATTTCTTCTCGATGCCCTCGCCCGCGACGAAAAACTTGTAGCTGAGCAGCTTGGCGTGCTTTGCGGCCAGCATCTTCTCCACCGTCAGCTTGTCGTCCTTGACGAAAGCCTGTCCAAGCAGGGTGATCTCGCCAAGAAACTTGTTCATGCCGCCTTCGACCATTTTTTCCGCAATATTGGCCGGCTTGCCCGATTCGCGCGCGCGTGCGGCGAGGATTTCCCGCTCGCGTGCAAGCGCATCGGGAGATACCTGGTCGCGCGACATGAACTGCGGCCTGGCGAACGCAATGTGCATGGCGAGATCCTTGCCGACCTCGTCTTCTCCTTCGAATTCAACCAGCACGCCGATCTTGACGCCATGCAGGTATTGAGCCAGCTTGGCGCCGGTATGCACCCGGTGAAAGCGGCGAATGCTCAGGTTCTCGCCGATCTTCTGCACCAGAGCCTGGCGCCGGGCCTCGACCGTGTCGGATTCGAGGCCGAGCGCAGACAGCGCCGCCACGTCGGCCGGATTATCCTTTGCCACGAGCTGTGCCAGCGTCGATGCAAATTCGAGAAAATCCGAGTTCTTGGCCACGAAATCGGTCTCGCAATTGACCTCCACCAGTGCCGCGGTCTTTCCGTCCGCCGCAAGATACGCGCCGATCACGCCTTCAGCTGCCACGCGCCTGGCGGCCTTGTTCGCTTTGGCGCCGCTCTTGATGCGCAATAGATCTTCGGCAGATTTGAGATCTCCCCCGGTTTCCACCAGGGCCTTCTTGCATTCCATCATGCCCAGGCCGGTCATTTCGCGCAATTCCCGGACCATGGTGGCGGTAACTTCTGCCATTTTTTCGCTCCTCAAAGTTCAAAAAAAGGGGCTTGCGCCCCTTTTGCACGGTAGTGCCGCTGCGGCTTAGCCGGCGGACTCGTCCGGCGTTTCCAGTTCCACGAACTCGTCCGCACCGGCACCTGCGACGATCTCCTGCACCGACATATCGCGACCCTCGAGAATCGCGTCGGCCACGCCACGGGCGTACAGGCGGATCGCACGGCTGGAATCGTCATTGCCCGGAATCACGTGGCTGATGCCCTCGGGCGAGTGGTTGGTGTCGACCACGCCGATGATCGGTATGCCCAGCTTGTTGGCTTCGACCACCGCGCCTTTCTGATAGCCGACGTCAATAATGAACAGTGCATCGGGCACGCCGGTGAGATCCTTGATGCCGCCCAGGCTGCGTTCGAATTTGACCAATTCACGCTGGATGCCCAAGGCCTCTTTTTTCGGCATCTTTTCCAGGCTGCCGTCGGCGAGCATGGCTTCCATTTCCTTCAGGCGTTTGATCGACTGCTTGACGGTCTTGAAATTGGTCAGCATGCCGCCGAGCCAGCGATGGTCGACGTAAGGCGCGCCGCAGCGCAACGCCTCTTCCTTGATGATCTCGCGCGCCTGCCGCTTGGTGCCTACGAACAGGATGGTGCCTTTGTTCGAAGACAGTTTTTTGACGTATTTCATCGCCTCCTGGTACATGACCAGGGTCTTTTCCAGGTTGACGATGTGAATCTTGTTGCGATGGCCGAATATGAAAGGAGCCATCTTGGGGTTCCAGAAGCGGGTCTGGTGGCCGAAATGCACCCCTGCTTCCAGCATTTGACGCATGGTCGTTGACATTAATACTTCTCCGTTTAGGGTTGGTCATAGCCGCCCGGCTCGTTATAACCCCGTTAGGGGCACCCTAAAGAGGGGCGGTTCAAATTTAGCCAGGAAATCTGACTAGCGAAATAGTATATCATGAAGCATGAGTTCTACTCAAGAAATGCGCGACTAAACAGCAGATTAAGTCCTACGCACACGTCCGGGCGAAATTGCCGGGCGCGTTGAGCAAAATTGCTGCCGGGCAGTATTTAGCAGACCGGAGTCTGTCAGCTTTCAGTGCGCTACAAACACACAGGATGCCTGAAGCGGAGCTTCCCTTAGCCAGGGCTATCCTTTATCCTTCCCACCCTTTG
>JAENXP010000739.1 GCA_016649475.1 Burkholderiales bacterium
ACCGGCGTCGAACCCTTGCGCGACCTGCACGCGGCGGCGCGCGCGCGCGCAGCACAGGATTGCATCTATATCGCCGCGGGCGCGTTCAGCGACAACGCGCTTGCCTACGCCGCCGCACAGAACATCCGCCTGGTGCATGACGCGGCGCTGGCAAGCTTGCTCGGGCCAGTGCTGGCGCAGACTTGATATTTGAGGCAGAATCTTTCGTAAGCGCTTGATGGCCGCGGTTTTTTGGGATTATTTCGCAGCGCGTCAAGTCCGGTCTAGTGCATTTTGGAGATTTGAGGCAGGCGCACATGGCGGAAATTCCGCTGATTCTGACGCTGGACTTCCATGGCGTCCCGCACCGCTGGGTAACCTGGCAGCAATCCTGCTATTACTACGCGAAGAATCTGGTGGCCTGGACGCAGGGCGAGCGCGCGTTCACCTTTTACGGCGGCACTTCGCGCAAGACCGGCAAGCGCTCCAGCATAACCACCAACTCCATCATTGCGATCCGGGGCAAGGCGATGGCGGCCAGGGGGTTCTCGCAGGTGCCGCCGCTGAACAATCGCGAGTTGTTCCGCCGCGACCGCCATATCTGCGCCTACTGCGGCGCCGGGTTCGGCTATCTGCGCCTCACGCGCGATCACATTACACCGCTGTCGCGCGGCGGACGCGACCACTGGATGAACGTGGTCTCGGCCTGCCGCCACTGCAACAGCGTCAAGCGCAATCGCAAGCCCGAGGAAGCCGGCATGGAATTGATGTACACGCCTTACGTGCCGAACAAGGCCGAGTACCTGATCCTCACCAACCGCAAGATCCTTTCGGACCAGATGGGTTTTCTGGTCCAGCACGTCGCCGCGCACAGCCGCGTCATGCCGCACGCCGTGCGCGCATAGGACCGGGCCTTCCTTGGCTCAGGATTTCTGGCGCCACTCCGGTTTCCATTTGCTGCGCCGCGACGCGAGCGGGCGTCTGCTCGTCACCGATGATTTCCTGCGCGCCTACTATTTGCGCCCCGAGGTGCATCCGGTCGAGGAATCCTGCGCCGGTGAGATCGCCCTGCATCGGGCCCTGCTGGAGGCGCCGCGCATGGAAGTGGGGGCGGCGCAGATCGATGCCATCGCCGACGCGGATGCGCGTTCCAACTATCGCATACTGCTGGACTTTCGTTCCCGGCTGCTGGCTGCGCCTACGCTGGAGGCCTGTTATGTCAGTCTGTTCGCAGGCGGCAACGTCAGCGTGCCGCCGCTGTTCATCGACCAGCTGGCGCAGATCATCCTGAGGAACATCCTCGAGGGCGCGGACGATGCGCTCGAACTGCGCGCCGCGGAGATGTTCTATCGCGAGCAGAAGGCGAGCGTGCAGGAGGGCGCCGTGATGCTGGCCGATCTGGAAACGGTCGAGTTGCACGCCGCCGGCAGCGTCGGCGCCAGCGGCAAGACGAGCGCGGGACTCGAGCAGTTGATTGCAGAGGCGCAGGCGCCGTTCCAAATGGGTGCGCAGGCGCCATTCTATGGGGCTCAAGGCCCGCAAAGCATAAAGCTCGACGTACTCGACAGCGGCAATGCGCAGCTGTACTGGTCGCGCGACGAGCGCCACGATTTCGTCATCAGCATCAACCACGGGCGTGCGGCGCTCGCCGCCTTTTCCCGGGTGCTGGAGCGCTGGATCGCGCATCTGTCCGGCGTGCGCGTGAGCGTGAGTTCGGTGCCGCGCATCGACGAGGCGCGCTGGGCATGGCATATAGGCCTGGATGCGCAGTCGACGTTATTGCTGAACGATTTGTGGCGCGGCGAAGAGGTGGAGCGCGACCGGCTCACGCGCCTGCTCGCCCTGTTCCGGCTGGATTTTGCAGATGCGGGCGAAATGCGCGCAGACATCGCCGGCAGGCCGGTCTAC
>JAENXP010000697.1 GCA_016649475.1 Burkholderiales bacterium
GGTGAAGCAGCACGATCTGAACCCGATCGGCCGCATCGTCGATTCGCAGTGGGCAGCCCTGGACCCAGCGCAGATGGGCCTGGGGCCGGTGCATGCTGCAACGCCGATACTGAAACGCCATGGCCTGGGACTGAACGAGCTCGAAGCCTGGGAAATCAACGAGGCCTTCGCCGCGCAAGTGCTGGGCTGCATCGCTGCGTGGCAAGACGCCGGCTACTGCAAGGAACAGCTGGGCCTGGACGCGCCGATGGGTGTGCTCGACCAGGACAAGCTCAACGTCGACGGCGGCGCCATCGCGCTCGGCCATCCGGTGGGGTCCTCCGGCGCGCGCATCGTGCTGCACCTGCTGCAGGTGCTGCGGCGCGGCGTCAGCGGCGGCAATGCTGGCAATGCTGGCTCGAAGCCGCGGCGCGGCATCGCCTCGATTTGTATCGGCGGCGGCCAGGGCGGGGCGATGCTGGTGGAGACCGTATGACCAACGATTACAAGCACTGGCGCTATAGGAAGGACCAGGACAATCTGGTCTGGCTGACGTTCGACAAGGCGGGCGAATCCGCCAACACCTTCTCCGCCGACGCGGTCGCCGAGTTGGTCGCGATCCTGCAGGAAATCCGCGCCGCCGCGCCGCGCGGACTGATATTTTGCTCCGGCAAGAGTTCGGGCTTCATCGCCGGCGCCGACATCAAGGACTTCGCCGCGGCCAGGAGCGTGGAAGACGGCATGGCCATCATTCGCCGCGGCTGGGACATGTTCCACGCGATTGCCGCGCTGCCCTTTCCCACAGTCGCCATGGTGAACGGTTTCTGCATGGGCGGCGGCGTGGAGCTCGCGCTCGCCTGCCGCTATCGCGTGGCGCTGGACGATCCTAAAACGCGCTTCGCGCTGCCCGAGGTGATGCTGGGCATACTGCCCGCCTGGGGCGGAATCAAGTACCTGCCCAAGCTCATCGGCCCGACCGCGGCGCTGGACATGCTGCTCAGCGGCAAGAGCGTGGATGCGCGCAAGGCGAAAAGAATCGGCCTCGTCGACGCCTGTGTTCCGCTGCGTGTGCTGGAAAACGCCGCACGCATGATCGCGCTCGAAGCACGGCCGCCGCAGCGGCCGCCGCTCATGCAACGGCTGATGAACGCTGCACCGCTCAAATCGATCGTCGCCGCCATGGCGAAAAAGCAGGTGGCCAAGCGCGCCGCGCGCGAACACTACCCTGCCCCCTACGTAATACTCGAGCTGTGGGCACGCTACGACGGCGATCCGTTCGCGCCGCCGCTGGACGACCCTGCCTCGCCGGCGGCCCTGATGCAGGGAGAGACGGTAAGGAACCTGATTCGGATCTACTTCCTGCAGGAACGGATGAAGGCACTGGGCAAGGCGGGCGATTTCGCCGCAAAGCAGGTGCACGTGATCGGCGCCGGCGTAATGGGCGGGGACATCGCCGCGCTGTGCGCCATGCGCGGCATGCGCGTCACGCTGCAGGACCAGAACGCAGAGCGCCTCGCACCTGCCATGCAGCGTGCGGCCAAGATGTTCCGCCGCCGGCTGCGCGACAAGGCGCGCATACGCGATGCCATGGACCGGCTGGTGCCCGACACCGCGGGGGACGGTGTGAAAAAGGCCGACCTGATCATAGAGGCGATATTCGAGAACCTGGACGCCAAGCGCGAACTATTCGCCAAACTGGAGAAGGACGCCAGGCCCGATGCGATCCTTGCCAGCAATACTTCCAGCCTCAAGCTCGCCGACATCGGCACCGCGCTGGCGCGGCCGGACCGGCTGGTCGGCATTCACTTCTTCAATCCGGTGGCGCAGATGATGCTGGTCGAAGTGGTCGCCGGCGTGCGCACCGATGCCGCCATCGCGAACAAGGCTGCCGCCTTCGTCAGGCAGCTAGACAAGCTGCCGTTGCCGGTCAAGGATACGCCCGGTTTCCTGGTGAACCGCGTGCTTGGGCCCTATCTCAATCAGGCATTCCGCATGGTCGAAGAAGGACTGAGCGCGGAAACCGTGGATGCCGCGGCGACGCGCTTCGGCATGCCCATGGGCCCGATGGAA
>JAENXP010000092.1 GCA_016649475.1 Burkholderiales bacterium
GACCCAGGTGTCCGTGGGATAGTTGAAGGCGACATAAAGGTTGAGCACACCCATGCAGGCGAAAAATCCGACCCAGCTGAAATTCAGCTTGTTCCAGGCCGGATCAGGCATCTGGATCTGCTCTCCGAGCATGGTGCGTATCAGGTTTTTGCGGAACAGCAGCGCGCTCACGCTCAACACGGACGCAAACAGCCAGTACAGCACCGTCGGCTTCCACTTGATAAAGGTCTCGTCGTGCAACAGCAAGGTGGCGCTGCCGAACACGACTATGATGGCCAGACTCACCCACAACATCGCATCGATCTTGCGCCCGCGCAGCAACAGCCAGCCGATCTGGGCAAAGCTGGCCGCAATCGCGACCCCGGTGGCGACGTAAATCCCCTGCAATTTGAAGGCGATGAAGAACAGGATGACCGGGAACAGGTCGAACAGAAATTTCATGGGCGTGGATTATAACAGGCTGGGGTGCGCGCGCCGTCCTGGCACCAGGGCGCACGCTGTTCCCCGGCAGCGTCTGCCGGATGGTTTCCGCGGTTTCCGACAAACGCTACAAGCTGTGGATTAAAAATACTATTTCTCAAGTTTAAGCGACGCGGAATTGATGCAGTAGCGCAGCCCGGTGGGCTCGGGGCCGTCCTCGAACACATGCCCCAGGTGGGCGTCGCAGTTCGCGCACATCGCCTCGGTGCGCAGCATCAAATGGCTGTAGTCCTCTGCGGATTTCACCGCGTCCGGCGAGACGGGCTGCCAGTAACTGGGCCAGCCGGTGCCGGAATCGAATTTGTGCGCGGAACTGAACAACGGCGATCCGCAGCAGATGCAGTTGTAGCTGCCCGCATCCTTGCAGTCGTTGTACTTGCCGCTGAAGGCACGCTCGGTGGCTTTGAGGCGGGTGACCTTGAATTGCTCGTCACTGAGTTGTTTGCGCCATTCGGCGCTGGATTTCACTGTTTTTGCGGTCATTGAAGTCTCGTTATTCCTGCGGTATCCAGCCATAGGCACGCGGGTTGGACAGGCGCGATCATACATGGTTGCACCAGGGCGCTGATTCAGCGTTCCAGCCGTTACAATTGCCGGATTCGTTTATCCAGGAGAACAGACATGCCCATGGTCAAGCTGGTCGAATACGATGGCGCCCCGCCGGAGGTCAAAGCCGTATATGAGGACATCATGGCGACGCGCAAGAGCGACTGGGTCAACAATTTCTGGAAGACCCTGGCGAGCCACCCGCCGACGCTCAGGCGCATCTGGGCCGGGGTGAAAGAGGTGATGGCGCCCGGCAAGCTCGACCCCCTGACCAAGGAGATGATCTACGTCGCCGTGAGCGCCACCAATAACTGCGAATACTGCATCCACTCCCATATCGCCTCGGCGCGCGCCAAGGGCATGACCGACGAAATGCTTGGCGAGCTGCTCGCGGTCACCGGCATGGCCAACCAGACCAACCGCCTGGCCAACGGTTACCAGATTCCGGTCGACCCGCAGTTCAAGGTTGCCGTTTAGGACGAGCAACTGACCGCCAGCGCCGACGCCCACTGCGGCGCCGTTGCGGCGTAGGCCTGCATCCCTGCCTGCTCGTCGTAAGGCCGCTGCAGCACCTGCATCAGCCGTTCGATCTCGCCGTAGTCGCGTTCGTCCGCGGCTTTGCGTATGGCTGTCTCCGCGAGGTAATTGCGCAGCACGTACTTGGGGTTGACCCGGTCCATGCGCAATTTGCGCCCGGCGTCCACACTGGCTTCGAGCGCCAGACGCAGGCGGTAGCGTTCTGCCCAGGCGCCGTAGCTGGCGCTCTGCGCGAACAACTCGTGCAGCGGCGCGTTGTTCGCGTCCGCGGCGGAATTGAAATTGCCCAGGCGGCGGAAAAACGTGGTGTAGTCGGCGCGGCTGTCGTGCAGCAGCTTGAGCGTGTCCTGCAGCAGTGCCGCGTCCTCGGCCTGCTGCGTAGCGAGTCCGAGTTTTGCGCGCATCAGGCTCAGGTAGCTCTGCTCGAATTCCTGCTCGTACTCGTCCAGCGCCGCTTGCGCGGCTTCCATTTCGATGAGCGGCAGCAGCGACTGGGCCAGGCAGTAGAGATTCCAGTGGGCGATCCCCGGCTGCATGTTGTAGGCGTAGCGGCCGCCGTCATCCGAATGGTTGCAGACATGGCCCCAGTCGAAGCCTTCCATGAAACCGTAGGGGCCGTAGTCGATGGTGAGGCCGAGGATGGACATGTTGTCGGTGTTCATCACCCCGTGGCAGAAGCCCACGGCCTGCCACTGCGCAATCAGCCTGGCGGTGCGGCCGATCACCTCGCGCAGCAGTTCCAGGCAGGGCTGCCCGGCTTCGCGCAAATGCGGATAGTGCTGCGCGATGACGTGGTCGGCCAGCGTCCCCACATGCTCGTACTGGCGGCGCGAGGAGAACAGCTCGAACGAGCCGAAGCGCACATGGCTGGGCGCCACGCGCGTGAGCACGGCTGCAGATTCGACGGACTCGCGTATCACCGGCTGGTCGCTGCCGACGATGGCGAGGGCGCGCGTGGTGGGTATTCCCAGCGCGTGCATCGCCTCGGAAGCAAGGTATTCGCGGATGGAGGAGCGCAGCACGGCGCGGCCGTCGCCCATGCGCGAATACGGTGTCATCCCCGCGCCCTTGAGTTGCAGGTCCCAGCGGCCGCGCGCGCCGCTCGCTTCGCCGAGCAGGATGGCGCGGCCGTCGCCGAGTTGCGGCACGAACACGCCGAACTGATGGCCGGCGTACACGGCGGCAAGCGGATCGAAGCCCGGCAGCAGGTGGTTGCCGCAGAAGATTTCGGCGAACTCGCTGCGCCCGGCTTCAGTGTGGGCCAGCCCGATCAGGTCGGCCGCCGCCGGATTGAAGGCGACCAGATAGGGTTCCGGCAGCGGCGTGGGGGACAGCCGGGTATAGAACTCCGGCGGCAAGCGGCCGTAGTGATTGTCGAAGCGCAGTTCCTCCAGCCTGACGGCGCCGAGTTCAGCCCTTGCGGTATTCACGTATGCGTTCCTTCAACCCGGGTTCGGACGCGGAGCGTACCAGATCGGCGAGGTCCGCGGCGCGCGTGTCGCTTACGGTCGCCGCGTGCAGTCTGGCGGCGGCCGCGGGCGACAACTGCTGCGCCTCGGCAGCGGCGCGTTCGACCAGCGCCGGCCAGGCATCGGGCAGGGCGATCTCGTGCAGGAAACCGGTGTGCAATACTTCTTCGGCGCCGAAGGTCTTGCTCGAAGCGAGCAGCGTGCGCGCGCGATCGCCGCCGATGCGCGCGGCGAGGCGGCGCGTGCCCAGCTGCAGGCCGAATCTCAGTCCGGGCATGCGGAACTGCGCTTCGGGAGCGGCGATGCGGCTGCCGCAGGCGAGGACGAGGTCCACGCCGGCGCCGAAATTCTTCCCGTGGGCCAGCGCCAGCGTGGCGTAGGGCGCGTGGTACAGCGACTGCAGCAGGGACTCGATGCGCACGAAGCGCAGCAGCAGATCGCCCACACTCGCGTCTTCGAAGCCGCCAAAATCGAAGCCGGCGCAAAAATTCCGCCCCTCGCCCTTGATCACCAGCAGGCGCGTGCCGTCGTGATGCGCGGCGTCGACAGCGGCGGCAAGCGCATCCACCAGCGCGGCGCCGAGCGCGTTGGCCTTATCGGGTCGGTTCAGCGCCAGCACGGTAACGGCGGCGGTTTTCTCAATCAGCAGTTCGTCGCTCATGGGATACTTGAAACAGGTTTTGACAAGTTCAAAAATTTCTTCCTTTTAGAATACCATCCCTCAACCAGACTGCAGATGGAGTTTGATCATGGGCGAACCCGTCTATGTAATTGTCATGATCGCGGTGGCGGTAAGCGCGATTACCGGGGTGCTGGAGGCAGGGCGCAAGCCCATAGACCTGTTCGGCGTGGTGCTGGTGGCGCTGACTTCGGCCCTGGGCGGGGGCACGATACGCGATCTGCTGCTGGCCCGGCCGGTATTCTGGGTGGCGGACCAGACTTACCTGGCGGCTGCTATTGCTGCCGGCGTGGCGACCTTCGTGCTGGTGCGCCTGGTGCGCCTGCCGGCCAATCTGTTCCTGCTGCCGGACGCGCTCGGACTCGCATTGTTCACGGTAATAGGCACCCAGGCCGCGCTGAGTTATGGCGCGCCGTGGTTCGTCGCCACCTTTCTCGGCCTGGTCACCGGCGTATTGGGCGGGGTGCTGCGCGACATCCTGTGCAACGAGGTACCGCTGGTATTTGCCGGAGAACTCTACGCGACGGCTTCCTGGGCCGGCGCTGCGGTGTTCATCGCCCTGCTGCATGCCGGAATCCCGGACACGGTCGCGAGTTTGCTCGCGATCGCGGCGATTTTCCTGCTTCGCGTCGCCGCCATTCGCTGGCACCTGACTCTGCCGAGCTTTGCCGCAAAGGCCTGAAAGCGCAGCCGGGCAGGCATAGTCCGGGGGCGAGGGTCGGCAGCGTCAATGTGTCAATACGTCTCTACGTGGTAGCGGCTGGCCGCCTTGAGTTGGGGCAGCACGCTCGACCATTCCATGCCGTGCTTGCGGCAGACTTCGGCGAAGGCTGCGTCCACACCGGCTTCCATCGCTTTCAGGCCGCAGATGTAGATGTAGCTGTTTTCGTCCTTGAGCAGGCGCGCAAGTTCGTCGCCGCGCGCACGGATCAGGTCCTGCACGTATTGCTTGGGCTGGTCCGGCTGGCGCGAATAGGCCAGATTTACATTGATCAGTTCCTTCGGCAGTTTCATCAGGGGGCCGCAGTAGGGCAGTTCGCCCGGCGTGCGCGCGCCGAAGAACAGCCACAGCTCGCCGCCTTCCTTGAGCCCCAGGCGCCGGCGGCGGCGCTCGGTCATGGCGCGCATCGGCGCAGACCCGGTGCCGGTGCAGATCATGATAATGCTCGACCCCGGATGGTTGGGCATGAGGAAGCTCGAGCCGTAGGGCCCGACCACGCTCACTTTTTCGCCTTTCTTGAGGTCGCACAGGTAATTGGAGGCGAGTCCGCGCACCGGCTTTCCGTCGCGGTCCGAGGTCACGCGTTTGACCGTCAGCGAAAGATTGTTGTAGTCCGGGCGCTCTCCGTTGCGCGGGCTGGCGATCGAGTAAAGCCGGATATGGTGCGGCTTGCCGGCCGCGTCCGCGCCCGGCGGAACGATGCCCAGCGACTGCCCCTCGAGCACCGGAAACGCGGTGGCGCCGAAGTCGAGCACGATGTGGTGGATTTCGTTGGATGTGTCCTCGGCGGTGAGACGGTAATTGCCGGCCACGGTCGCGACCGCCGGCCGCGCCAGGGTGTAAAGATTGAGATAGGGATGCGCCGCCGACCACGGCGGGGTCGCCGGCCCGCCCTGACCCTGGGTGGCGATGTCGGTGATGCGCTGCACCTCCTCGGGCAACTCGCTGTCGCCGGCCACCTCGGGTGCGGTGTCGGGCGGCAAATTGTCCCAGGAAAACTGCTCGTCCAGGCTGAACGGCTGCGCCACGCGGCGCCAGTTGTCGATGGCGCCGGTCGGGCAGGGCGAGATGCAGTCGTTGCAGAAATTGCACAACTCGAACTTGACCACGTAATTGCGGCCATCGTGGGTGACCGCATCGATCGGACAGCTCTCCTCGCAGGTGTTGCAGCGGATGCATATCTCCGGATCGATGAGGTGCTGGCGTTTGAGCTCGGCTGGCGCATTCATGGAAAGCACCTCATCGCTGACCAAGCAGCCTCAGCGGCTATGGACGAGCAAACCATTCGGAACCTCGATTGTCGTACGGATGGTGTGTATCCGTACGACAATCGAGGTTGGCGCGCGCAGCGCGCAGGTTTAGCGAAAACCTGCACGGACGGTAAATCCGTCCGTGCGGATCGTCGCTTGCGCACGGATGATGTAGCCATCCGCACGCAAGCGACGATCTCCAGGGAGCCCGTTCTTCTCATTTTGCAGCGGGTTCTCAATTGAAACGCACGTACTCGAAATCCGCCGGCTGGTTGTTGATGCCGCGCGCCGGCGGGGCGATCCAGTTGGCGAACTTGCCGTGCTCGGCCACGCGACCCATGAGCGAGCACACGTAGGCGCGGTCTTCCTCGGTCGGCAGCCAGGAAGCATGCGATCGCGTCCATTCGGCTTCGCTGAGGATATTTCCATCCGGGCTGATGTGGTGTTCGGTGAACAGCCCGATGCGGCGGTGAAAACCCTTGTGCGGCAGCGTGAAGCGGAAGGCGATGCCGGCTTTCTCCGGAATCTTGTTCCAGCGGCTGATCCCCGACTGCACGTCGGCAACCCAGTCGTCGCGCAGGCGCTCGTTCAATGCGGTGAGCGCCGGGGCGTGCTTGGTCACGATCTGGCCGCCGACGACTTCCATGTAGGGGTACTCGGAGCCGTGCAGCTTGTGGTCGTCGGCGAGCTTGGTCTCCTCGAATCGGCCTTTGAGGCCGTTGGCGTAGAACGACGCCGCGTTCGACGAAATCTCGGAACCAAACAGATCGGCGGTGACGCTGTAATGAAAGTTCAGGTATTTCTGCAGCGTGGGCAGGTCTATCACCCCGAGGGCGCGCAGCTTGGCCGCATCCTCGGTCTTGTGCTCCTTCATCGCGTCGCAGGTGCGGGCGATGATGCGCGCGATCCCCGATTCGCCCACGAACATGTGGTGCGCTTCCTCGGTCAGCATGAACCTGCAGGTGCGCGCCAGCGGATCGAAGCCGGACTCGGCCAGCGCGGCGAGCTGGTACTTGCCGTCGCGGTCGGTAATGAAAGTGAACATGAAGAACGAAAGCCAGTCTGGCGTCTTCTCGTTGAACGCGGTAAGAATGCGCGGATTGTCGGCATCGCCCGAGCGGCGCGCCAGCAGGGCCTCGCCTTCCTCGCGGCCGTCGCGGCCGAAATGCGCGTGCAGCAGATACACCATGGCCCAGAGGTGGCGGCCTTCCTCGACGTTGACCTGGAACAGGTTGCGCAGGTCGTAGAGCGAAGGGCAGGTCAGCCCGAGATGGCGCTGCTGTTCCACCGAAGCGGGTTCGGTGTCGCCCTGGGTGACGATGATGCGGCGCAGGGTCGAGCGGTATTCGCCCGGGACTTCCTGCCACGCGGGCTCGCCCGCGTGCTCGCCGAAGTTGATCTTGCGCTCGGGGTTCGCCGGCGCGAGAAAAATGCCCCAGCGATAGTCCTGCATCTTGACGTAGTCGAAATGCGCCCAGCCCTTGGGCTCGACGCTGATCGCCGTGCGCAGATAGACGTCGATGTTGCTCGATTCGTCCGGCCCCATTTCCGACCACCAGTTGAGAAAGCCGGGCTGCCAGTGCTCCAGCGCGCGCTGTAGCGACTTGTTGCCGGACAGGTCGACGTTGTTGGGAATTTTTTCGCTGTAGTTGATTGCCATGTTCTAGCTCCTGTACGTCGCGACCTAGGTCGCGTCTTTGAAAGTTCCACGGTTGTTGCATAAAACCCATGCCGTCCTAGGTTTTTACCATAACCGCGTTTCTGAACGGATGCGCTTTTTATCCGTTCAGAAACGCGGTTGGCGCGCGCAGCGCGCAGGTATTGGCAAAACCTGCA
>JAENXP010000523.1 GCA_016649475.1 Burkholderiales bacterium
CTCGGCATCGGCCTCCGAGATCTTCGCCGCCGCCCTTCAGGATTATGGCCGCGGCCTGGTCATCGGGGCGCCGAGTTTTGGCAAAGGCACCGTGCAAAGCATGATCGATCTGGATCGCGTGGCCAAAAATGACAAGCCGAAATTCGGCGAACTGAAAATGACCATCGCGCAGTTCTTCCGCATCAATGGAGGTACAACGCAATTGCGCGGTGTGCAGCCGGATATCCTTTTTCCTGCGTTGATTGACGCGGAGAGCTTCGGCGAATCGAGCTACGACAACGCGCTCCCCTGGGTGCAGATCAAGGCAGCGGATTATTCGCCTGTCGGCGATTTGAAAGGCTTGCTGCCCACCCTTTTGGCGCGGCATGAGGCCCGCGCGAAAAAGGACAAGGACTTCCAATACCTGCAAGAGGACATCGCCGAATCCAGGCTTCAGCGCAAGAAAAACCTGGTGTCGCTGAACGAGTCCGTACGGCGCAGGGAGCTGGACGCCCAGGAGGCTCGGCTGAAGTCCCGCGAATCCCGGAAGGATGCTGGCAAGAGCGCCCATGAGGACGTGGTTGGCAAGGTTCCCGCGGCGGGGAAGGGAAGCGCGCTTGGAGATGACGGCCTGCAGGCCGACGAACGCAATCTCGCCAAAGTACTGGCGGGTGAAAAAGCGCGGAAAAATGCCAAAGATGTTTTGCTGGAAGAAGCCGTCTCCATACTTGGCGACGAGGTGGGGCTGCTGCAATCGAGCCCCACGCTGGCGGCGCGTGTAAAGCCGGGATCCCCGGTGATGCCGGATTAGCCAAACGCGGCGTTGCGGCGGGTATGTCCCGCAATTCGGGCTAAGGCCCGATGGAACTCGTCGCAGAGCCCGCGTTGAACATCGTGCGCCCACCGCACCGTTCTGGCCGATAGCGGCGCGCGCAGCGTCGTAGCGAAAAGCCGACGCGCCGACAAGTGCACACCGGTCCGCTTCCCTGTCTGCCAGGGCTTTTGCGAGGCGCAAACGAGCTGCACTCCGACGTTTTTCCTGGTTTGCATGTCCCGCTTGCCCTGTTGAATTGTCAGCCGTTAAACGTTACTCTGACCCGGTCCGGCACTATGGAACGGTGAAGTTGTCACGGCCCCAACCATATGGGTGCAGAACCTGACCCTCGATCGACGCGCCGTGTATGCCAATTGGAAAGTGAGGGAATGCTGCGATCGACATGCATAGCGTCAGGGTTCCGGCGTCGTGGATGAGCAGGATACATTCAGACCAGGCATACACAGGATGCTGACCGGATGAACAAATGCACTGCGCAATAGCGAAGAATTTCCTCAGCGGCGCAATCCGCGATGCGCATCTGGATGTGCAGACCACGCCGATGTTCCGGCGGCTGTTGCCGAAATTCGCCCAGGGTGCCCCGCCGCAGACGCTGGCGGCGGTCGCGCAGGAGCAGGATCGATGAGTCGGTTTCCCGTCGCCCATGCAAGCGGAGAGACCTGGCGCGAGTGCGTCTCGCATTGCGCCGCTCGCCTGGGGCGGCCGGGCGGCGGGCTGGGCTTCGTGTATTTCACCGACAGCCTGGCGCCGCACGCCACCCTCATCGTCGAGGCGTTGCGTGAGCAGACCGGCGTGTCCGACTGGATCGGCACGGTGGGCATGGGCATCGTCGCCAGCGGAACTGAGTATATGGACAAGCCGGCGCTTGCTGCAATGGTGGCCGACCTGTCCTCGGACCAGTACCAGGTTTTCTCCGGACGCGCGCGGCTCGAAGCGGGTGCGCCTGCGCACTTCGGCGTCATACACGCCGACCCGAGTACGCCGGATATCGCCGAATTGATCGCGGACATGTCCACCAAGGTGGCGAGCGGTTTCCTGGTCGGAGGGATTTCCAGCTCGCGTGTTCGCGCGGTTCAGGTTGCCAACGACGTGATTTCGGGCGGGCTGTCCGGTGCCGTGCTCGCCGCCTCGGTGGGCGTCAGTACCCGCCTGACACAGGGTTGCGCGCCCCTGCCGGGCAGATACCGCGTAACCGGATGCGAAGCGAACCTCATCCATACGCTGGACGGGCGACCGGCGCTCGAGGTCCTGATGGAGGCGATCGGCGGGGCGTACAACGGCGACCTGCGCCGGGCCGCGCAGTACATCCATGTCGGTCTGCCGGTGGCAGGGTCCGACCGCGGCGATTACCTGGTTCGCAATCTGGTGGGCATCGACACGAGCAGCGGTCTGATTGCGATCGGCGACTTGGTCGAGCCGGGGTCGGCGCTCATGTTCTGCAAACGCGACGCCGAGAGTGCGCGCCGGGATCTTCGGCGCATCCTCGGCGAATTGCGCGAGGAGGCGCCGGCCCGGGTGCGCGGTGCGCTGTACTACTCGTGCATCGGTCGCGGCGAGCACCTGTTCGGCAGCCGCGGCGCCGAGCTCGGCATCGTCAAAGAGGCCTTGGGCGAACTGGCGCTGGTAGGATTCTTTTGCAACGGCGAAATTTCCCACGACAGGCTATATGGCTATACCGGGGTGCTGACGCTGTTTCATTGAGCCGCGATTCAGCGGGGGCACCAGTAGCCTGCCTGCACTGAAAACGCTATTCACAGATTCCGCTGGCAGCGGTCTGCGCAGCCGGGGCATCGAGGATCGCCCCGTGCTTCTGAATGGATAAATCCCAGCGTTCCTGCGACCGGATCGCCGTGTAGCGGGCGAGCCGGAGACACGCCATCAAGCAGGCGTGGGCCGACACCGGAGCGGATTTGTCCGCCAGCGCTGAACTTTTTTCGGTGTGGTGATTTCACCCTCGGATTTCATCCAAATTGAGGCATATGACCCGGTCATGGGACGGGGTTTCCCGTCTTTCCGGCAGCACCCTGCGCAATTTCCGCATTTGCAGTTAAGTGTGGAATAA
>JAENXP010000431.1 GCA_016649475.1 Burkholderiales bacterium
CGCAGCTTTCCGACTTTTCTGCGCCAGATGGCGCAAAACGCCCTCCTCTCGCGCCCCGCACTCGGGCTGCTGCGCGACTTTGTCACCGAGGATGTCCCGGATGCACCGCACACGCTCGACTTGAAGGGCGCCGGCGTGCGGCTCTTCGTTGATGTGGCGCGCATCCATGCGCTGGCCCAGGGCTTGCCGCAAACCAATACCGTGGCGCGCCTGCGCGCCGCCGGCCCGGGCTCCCGCATGTCCCCGGACGAAGTCGAGAGCGCGGTCGCCGCTTTCCTGGCTCTGCAGCGGCTGCGTCTGCGCCATCAGGCCGCGCAGGATCCGCTTGAGGAGGCGACGGCAAATCGCATCGATCCGGACCAGCTCAATGAGCTCGATCGGGAGATTCTCAAGACCTCGTTTCGGTTGGCGCGTAAATTGCAGCGCAGCCTGGCCCTGGCCTACCAGTTATGAGACTGACGCCGCACGCGACCTGAGGTCGGTCAGGATTTATTCTTGCCCAGCTGCATCGGATGCGCATGCCGCCTGAGGATGAAGTCGGCGAGGAACTTGCTCCACAGCGTGATGCCCGCTATAGAGGTCCAGGATTCAAACGACAATCCGAGCACGACCACTCCAAAGATGACGTACACGATCACGACCCCGGCGACGAGGTTGATGACCGCGGCATAGGGCGCGAACTTAGCCGCATTGGCCGGTGGTTCGCCTCGCTTGAGGGCCACTTCGGAATAATCGCCGCGCACCAAGATGCGCCATGCTCGCCGCAGCCAAAAGAAGGCGATCGGAAACAGCGCCAGGAACAGGATCCAGTTCATGGCAACGCTGACATTAAAGACCATGCGACACTCCGGCTGCGTTCATCGGCGGTCGGAACTTACTAACCGCTTTGAAAAGAAAAGGGCCCCGTCGGCCAGGCCGGCGGGGCCCTGACCCGCGCCGCACCCCCTGAAAACAGGGGCTGCGGCGCAGATCCTTATCGCCCAGGCAAACGCTCAGGCGTGCGTACCATCGACCCTGCGCGAACCACGCGGAGTCCGCACCGACTCGACCAGATGCTGGATGTGCTCCGGCGGTGGCGTCGTGACCTTGTCGACCAGGAATGCGACCCCGAAGTTCACCAGTGCACCGATCGCGCCGAACGCTTCCGGCGTGATGCCGAAGAAGGAATTCGGCCCGCCGATGAGATCAAGATAGCCCGTGCCCTTGATGAAGAACAGGCCCTTGTGCGCGAACACGTAGAAAAGTGTGATGAACAGGCCCGAGAGCATGCCGGCCATTGCACCTTCCTTGTTCATCTTCTTGCTGAAGATGCCCATCATGATCGCCGGGAACAGCGAACTGGCCGCAATACCGAACGCCAGAGCCACTGTACCGGCCGCGAACCCTGGTGGATTCAAGCCCAGATACCCGGCAACCACGATCGAACCAGCCATCGCAAACCTGCCGGTCATCAGTTCGCCCTTCTCGCTGATATTGGGCGCGAACACGTTCTTGACCAGATCGTGGGACACGGCCGACGAAATCGCCAGCAGCAGGCCTGCAGCCGTGGAGAGCGCAGCCGCGATACCGCCGGCAGCGACCAACGCGATCACCCAGTTGGGCAGCAGCGCGATTTCCGGATTGGCCAGCACGATGATGTCGGCGTTGACCGTCAGTTCGCTGCCTTTCCAGCCCGCTGCCTCGGCCTTCGTGAGGACGTCCGCATTCTTGGTCTTGTCGTTGTAGTACTGAATGCGACCATCACCGTTCTTGTCCTCAAACTTCAGCAGACCGGTCAGTTCCCAGCGCTTCATCCAGTCCGGGCGCTCGTCGTACATGAGGCTGGCGTCCGCAGCGAACAGGTCGGTCGCCGGTTGCACCGCGTGATTCACCGTGCGTTGCAGGTTGATGCGCGCCATCGCCGCGACTGCCGGGGCGGTCGTGTAGAGGATGGAGATGAACACCAGCGCCCAGCCGGCGGAGGTCCTCGCATCCTTGACGGTCGGCACCGTGAAGAAGCGCATGATCACGTGCGGCAGGCCCGCCGTCCCGATCATCAGGGAGAGAGTGTAGACGAACATGTTGAGCGTGCTGCCGGCCGTCGTGGTCGTATACTGCCCAAAGCCCAGCTCGGTCACGGTTTGGTCGAGTTTGGCCAGCAGCGAACCGGTGGAACCCAGCATGTCGGAACCCAGGCCCAGTTGCGGGATCGGGTTGCCGGTCAGCTGCATCGAGATGAAGATCGCCGGGATGGTGTAGGCGAAGATCAGCACGACGTACTGGGCGACCTGGGTGTAGGTGATGCCCTTCATGCCGCCGAACACCGCGTAGGTGAACACGATGGCCATGCCGACGTAGACGCCCATCTCCTTCGAGACGCCGAGGAAGCGCGAAAAGGCCACGCCGACACCGGTCATCTGTCCGATCACGTAGGTCAGCGACGCGACCAGCAGGCACAGCACCGCCACCGTCGAGGCCGACTTCGAGTAGAAGCGGTCGCCGATGAACTGCGGCACGGTGAACTTGCCGAACTTGCGCAGGTAGGGCGCAAGCAGCACGGCCAGCAGCACGTAGCCGCCGGTCCAGCCCATCAGGAACAGGCCGCCACCGTAGCCCATGTTGGAAATCAGGCCGGCCATCGAGATGAACGATGCCGCCGACATCCAGTCGGCCGCGGTTGCCATACCGTTGAGCACCGGGGGTACTTGCCCGCCCGCGGCATAGTACTCACTGGTGCTTCCCGCGCGCGACCAGAACGCGATTCCGATGTAGAGCGCGAAGGTCGCGCCCACCACCAGATAGGTCAATGTCTGAAGATCCATTTGGTGGCTCCTTTATTCTTCGTGAACGTCGAATTTGCGATCGATCTCACCCATCTTTCTGGCGTACCAGAAGATGAGCACCACGAATACATACATCGAGCCTTGCTGAGCAAAGAAGAAGCCCAGCGGGTAACCACCAAGATGAATGTTGTTGAGCAGGGGCGCAAACAGGATGCCTGCGCCATACGAGACCAGGAACCAGATCACCAGTACCTTGGTGATCAGGCCCAACGTTGCACTCCAATAGGCTTTGCCCTTATCGTCATCAGCCACAGCGTCTCCTCCTATTTCCCCGTTTAGGAAAAACCTCTCGAATCTTTTCGTTCGAATTTTCTCGGTTTCGGCGTTGCCGCTCGACCGATTGGCCGCACTCTATCAGAATAAATGCCGCCGGGACATCTTTGCTGTGAAACACAAAAACGCTCCAAACGCGTCGAAAACCACGCTCTCTATAACATCCTCCACTATTGACTTTGGGCCCGGTAAGTGAATTCCACAAACGTTGCAGAAGATTCCCTTACCCAGCCCGCAGCATCGATTTCAGCGCATTCAATTTCATTGATTCAAAGCGCCGACTTGAGCTGATCAAGAATGGCCGGGTTCTCCAGCGTCGAGACGTCCTGGGTGATCTCCTCGCCCTTGGC
>JAENXP010000480.1 GCA_016649475.1 Burkholderiales bacterium
CTTCATTTTTAACCACTTACTAAATGTTTTATTAGGAATGAATATTATAATCATAAAATATTTACCATCTTAAATTTTTTCCTAAAACAAATGGATTCTTTAATTTTCAACGAAGCGCTCATCAAGAGGAAACTTTTTGATTGCAATTCACCTTCCCGTATTTCGCTTAAAGACGATTTTTTTACGCGATCGGCAGTGCTTTTTTCAATAATTCCTTACGAAAACAAACCTTACGACTTAATTCTCATTCATCGTTCGAACTTGGGGACAAGGCATAGGGGTGAAATGTCATTTCCTGGAGGAAAATATGAAGAAGATAAAGATAAAACATTAAAAGATACTGCACTACGAGAAACAGTAGAAGAAATTGGAGTATCTAAGGAAAGCATTAAGATTATTGGGTGTCTTGACGACTTTCCGACCATGACCAAGTATATTATTACGCCCTTTGTGGCGGTTATTGATAATAATCAACAGCTAATAAGAGAAGAAAGAGAAGTCCAGAGAATATTGAAAATTCCTATAGACTTTTTCACGAATAAAACTCAATTTCGAGAACGAGCTATTGAAGTCGATGGTAATAAGTTTCCCGTTTTTTATTTTAATTACCTGGATAAAGAAAACGGTCAAAAATATACTGTATGGGGTGCAACTGCTTATATGATTGTGACTTTTATTGAAACCGTAACCGGCGAACCGTTCGATAAGCTCGAAAATATCTTCGGCCTGACGTGCGCTTAAGCCTTTATTAACACAGCCGCCAATAAAACGCTCCCTCATATATCCATTTCGCTGGATAGTATTGAGTGCTCCATGAAACAGCCGAAGGATTAGCCGTTCGAGCCGATCCGCGCGTTCGCATTCCCCTTGATTTCCAGGATGCGGTCCGATCGATTCAGGTGTTGTCTGCCTCGGGAAACAACTTCAGCAATTCCACCGGCGCGGGCAGCGCTGCATCTTCTTTCAGCGCGATGCCGGAAAGTTTCCGCGCGCGTGCTTGTCGCATCAAGTGCAGCAGTTTGAAAGCGGCCGCGGCGTAATTCAGACCCTCCGGACGGATATTGGAAACGCAGTTGCGCTCGGCGTTGCTGCGGCCCGGCAGAGGATTCCAGGTCAAGTACGCGCCCAGGCTGTCGGGTGAACTCAATCCGGGTCGCTCACCGATTAGCACTACGCTCAGTTGCGCCGGGAGCAAGGCACCGATTTCGTCGCCGATTGCGACCCGCCCCTGGCTAACCAGGCAGTACGGCGCAATGCGCAAGCCTTCGCGCGTTAGATGCGCTCGCGTCATCTCAATCACAGGCAGTGCATGGCGCTCGACCGCCAGCGCCGACAGGCCGTCGGCAATCACGAACACGACGTCCCACGATTGCGCGCCCGCCCCGGCCTGCAGCAGGCGCTTCGACTTTTCGTCGAGGATTCGTCCGAGGTCGGGGCGATGGATGAAGGTATGGCGGTCACCCGCTGCGCTGGCGAGTGCCAGCGAATCAATCTGCCTTGCGCGCAGTGTTTCGCTGAATGCCCCAATGTCCAGGCTGCGGTGAACCGCATCGCGCGCCTGCGCGTGCGCCAACTGAAATTCGAGCAGTTCCCGCGTCGGGATGCTGCCGCCTGCCCGGCCGAGTCCGATGCGTGCCGACGTGAAGCGGCGCAGGGTATGCCACGAATCGCGCTGCACGCGGACTCTGCTCTCTGCAACGGCAGGTGGCTTGGCCATCGCTCAGCTTTCCACCAATCCAAGCAGCGGATGTCCGGGCGCCACGTTGCGCAAGAGCGTGCCGTTCTCGACCAGGCCCGCTTGCGCCAGCCACGCCTCGAATTCCGGCGCGGGCTTCAGCCCCAGAAGCTGACGCAGGTAGAGCGCATCGTGGAAGGAGGTGCTCTGATAATTGAGCATGATGTCGTCGGCGCCCGGTACGCCCATGATGAAATTGCAGCCGGCGGCGCCAAGCAGCGTGAGCAGCGTATCCATGTCGTCCTGGTCGGCGTCCGCATGGTTGGTGTAGCAAATGTCCATACCCATCGGCAGGCCGAGCAATTTGCCGCAGAAATGGTCTTCGACACCAGCGCGGATTATTTCACGGCCGTTCAGATATTCAGGACCGATGAATCCAACCACGCTGTTCACCAGCAGCGGCGAAAATGCCCGCGCCACGCCGTAGGCGCGCGCTTCGCAGGTCTGCTGATCGACGCCGTGATGGCTGTTCGCCGACAGTGCACTGCCCTGCCCGGTCTCGAAGTACATCACATTGCTGCCGACCGTTCCGCGCTTGAGGCTACGCGCCGCCTGATCGGCTTCCGCGAGCAACGCCAGATTGAAGCCAAAACTCGTGTTGGCAGTTTCGGTGCCGGCGATCGACTGGAATACCAGGTCCACGGGTGCGCCGCGTTCGATGGCTTGCATCGTATTCGTGACGTGCGTCAGCACGCAGGACTGGGTCGGGATGCGGTAGGCCTGGATGATCTCGTCGAGCATGTTCAACAGCCTGACGGCCTGGTCGACGTTATCGGTGGCGGGGTTGATCCCGATCACAGCGTCGCCGCAAGCGTACATCAATCCGTCCAGGATGCTGGCCGCGATGCCTTTCGGGTCGTCGGTGGGATGATTCGGTTGCAGCCTGGTCGACAGCCGTCCCTCCAGGCCGAGGGTATTGCGAAAGCGTGCGACCACCCGGCACTTGTGCGCCACCAGTACCATGTCCTGGATGCGCATGATCTTGGACACGGCCGCCGCCATCTCCGGCATGAGGCCGGGCGCCAGCGCAGAAAGTATCGCCGTATCGGTTGCATAGTCGAGCAACCAGTCGCGCAACTCGCCGACCGTCAGTTGCGCCACCGCCGCAAACGCCGCCGCGTCGTGAGAATCGAGAATGAGCCGCGTAACTTCGTCGCTCTCGTAAGGCACAAGCGCTTCGTCGAGAAATCTGCGCAACGGCGTGTCGGCCAAGGTCATCTGCGCGGCGACGCGCTCTTCTTCATTGTCTGCGGCAAGGCCGGCAAGTCGGTCGCCCGAGCGTGCGGGAGTGGCTTTTGCCAACAGGGTTTTCAGGTCGGGAAAGCGATAGCGCCGCGCACCGACCGTACAAGAATAGCCTGCCATGGCGGGACGTTTACCAGGAGTGCGGACGACCGGACAATGATATCAC
>JAENXP010000593.1 GCA_016649475.1 Burkholderiales bacterium
ACCGCCGCTTCGACGCGATCGGCCGCCTCATCCTGGCTGAAACTGTAGCGCAGCATCATTGCCGCGGACAGGATGGTCGCCAGGGGATTCGCTATATCCTTGCCGGCAATGTCGGGGGCCGAACCGTGGATGGGCTCGTACAGGCCCTTGTTGTTCGCGTCCAGCGAAGCCGAGGGCAGCATGCCGATGGACCCCGTTAGCATCGAAGCCTCGTCGGACAGGATATCGCCGAACAGGTTGCCGGTAACCATGACGTCGAACTGTTTCGGGTCGCGCAGCAGCTGCATCGCGGCATTGTCGACATACATGTGCGACAGCGCCACACCGGGATATTCCTTGGCCACTTCGATCACAACGTCGCGCCACAACTGCGAGGTTTCGAGTACATTGCACTTGTCCACCGAGCACAGTTTTTTCGAGCGCTTCATCGCCGCGCGAAAGCCGGCGTGTGCGATACGCCGGATCTCGGATTCGCTGTAGCGCATGGTGTCGAAACCCTCGCGCTCGCCGTTTTCCAGGGTGCGCATGCCGCGCGGCTGGCCAAAATATACATCGCCGGTGAGTTCGCGCAATATCAGGATATCCATGCCCGATACCACCTCGGGGCGCAGGGTCGACGCCGCCACCAGTTCGGGAAACACCTTGGCCGGACGCAGATTGGCGAACAGGCCCAATTCCTTGCGCAGACCGAGCAGGGCCTGCTCCGGACGCTTGGCACGCGGCAGCGCATCGTACTGCCAGCCGCCCACGGCACCGAACAAAATGGCGCTCGCGTCGCGCGCGAGTTTCAGCGTAGCCGCGGGCAAGGGATCACCGGCCGAGTCATACGCAGCACCTCCGACCGGCGCCTGTTCGATCTCCAGCTTGAGGCCATCCTTGGCCAGAGCGCCCAGCACTTTCAGCGCCTGCGCCACAATTTCCTGGCCGATGCCATCACCGGGAAGTACCGCGATTTTCATTTATTCACCCAAAGAGTCGCTTGTCAGCCGAAAAGCCAAGGTTGCTCCGCCTGGCGGCGCGCCTCGAACGCGCGGATCTTTTCGGCATGGACCAGGGACAGGCCGATGTCGTCGAGGCCGTTCAACAGGCAATGCTTGCGGTGCGCATCCACCTCGAACGCAATCTGCGTGGCGCCGTCGGAGGTGACCACCAGCTGCCGCAGCAGGTCGATGGTCAGCTTGTAGCCGGGGAAGGCGTTCACTTCGTTGAACAGATGGTCGATACGTATCTCGTTGAGCACGATCGGCAGCAGGCCGTTCTTGAAGCAGTTGTTGTAAAAGATGTCGGCGAACGATGGCGCGATAACGGCGCGAAAACCGTAATCGGTCAGAGCCCAGGGCGCGTGCTCGCGACTGGAGCCACAGCCGAAATTCTTGCGCGCGAGCAATATGCTCGCGCCCTTGTAGCGCGCCTGGTTCAGCACGAAATCCGGATTGAGCGGCCGCTTCGCGTTATCCATGCCCGGCTCGCCCACATCCCGGTAACGCCAGGCATCGAACAGATTTGGTCCGAAGCCCGAACGTTTGATCGACTTCAGAAACTGCTTCGGGATGATGGCGTCGGTATCGACATTGGCGCGGTCGAGCGGCGCCACAATCCCGTTCAGTAAGGCAAATTTTTCCATGCGATCCAGTCTCTCTAACAGTCCCCGCAGGCGCGTGAAGCAGGGCGAGCGGTCCCTCGGTCAGGGGCTAGCGGCACCGCGATCCTGCTCAGTACCGCAAATTTTTTCATCAGCTACTTCTTCGCGGCACGCTCTACCGCTTCGCCGCCCTGTTTCACGTCCTTGCCGATGCCCTCCATGGTATTACAGCCGCTCAGCGCGAGAACCGCAATCAGCGAAAACACCACGATAATGATATTGCGCATAAATCCCTCCCTATCTCCAGTTGCGTACGTCAACAAAATGCCCGGCAATCGCAGCCGCCGCAGCCATTTCCGGACTGACCAGATGGGTGCGGCCGCCGGCGCCCTGGCGGCCCTCGAAGTTGCGATTCGAAGTCGAGGCGCAGCGCTCACCGGGTTCGAGGCGATCGGCGTTCATCGCAAGGCACATGGAGCAACCCGGCTCGCGCCATTGAAAACCCGACTCCCGGAACACGCGGTCCAGTCCCTCGCGCTCGGCCTGCGCTTTCACCAGGCCCGAACCCGGCACCACCATCGCCAGACGGACACTGGAGGCGACACGCTTGCCGCGCACCATTGCCGCCGCCGCGCGCAGATCTTCGATACGCGAATTGGTGCACGAACCGATGAACACTTTATCCAGTCGTATGTCCTCGATGCGCGTATTCGGCTGCAATCCCATGTAAATCAGCGCGCGTTCCATGCCCTCGCGGCGGGTGGGATCCTTCTCCTTGTCCGGGTCGGGTACGCGTGCGTCCACGGCCACCACCATTTCGGGCGAAGTGCCCCAGGTAACCTGCGGCCGGATGTCGCGCGCGTCCAGATTCA
>JAENXP010000615.1 GCA_016649475.1 Burkholderiales bacterium
CTGATCCTGCACGCGATCGGCAGGCTAGGCACCGCCGCCGGTGCAGGTTATGCGGTGGAATACGCCGGCAGCGCGATCCGCGCCCTGGCCATCGAAGGCCGGCTTACCCTGTGCAATCTGTCGATCGAGCTGGGCGCGAAATTCGGCATGATCGCGCCCGACGACAAGACGGCCGCCTACCTGCATGGCCGGCCATACGCGCCGAAGGCCGAGCACTGGGAGCGCGCGCTGCAGCACTGGCGCACGTTCGGCACCGATGCGGACGCGATTTTCGAGCGCGAAATCGAAATCGATGCGGGTGAAATCCGGCCGCAGATCACCTGGGGCACCAGCCCGCAGGATGTGATTGCGGTCGACGGCATGATTCCCGATCCCGCCAGCGCCGCCGACGGCGAGCGCAGGCAGGCGATGCGCGCGGCGCTCGAATACATGGGCCTGGTTCCCGGCCGGCCGATCGCCGGCACCAAAGTGGACTGGGTATTCATCGGTTCGTGCACCAACAGCCGCATTTCCGACCTGCGCAGTGCCGCGAACGTGGTGCGCGGGCGCAAGGTTGCGGCGCATGTGCGCGCCTGGGTTGTGCCGGGGTCGCAGGGGGTGAAGCGCGCGGCCGAAGCCGAGGGACTGGACCGGATCTTCCGCGCCGCCGGCTTCGAGTGGCGCGAACCGGGCTGCTCGCTTTGCGTAGGCGCGAACGGGGAACTGGTCGGGCCGGGCCAGCGCTGCGTGTCCACCTCGAACCGGAATTTCGTCGGCCGCCAGGGTCCGGGGGCGCGCACCCACCTTGCAAGTCCGGCCATGGCGGCGGCTGCGGCGATCGCCGGCGCGATCACCGACGTGCGGCGTACGCCAGGGGAAGATCAGTGATGGAAAGGTTCACTCTGCTGAAAGGCATCGCGGCGCCGCTGATGGTGCCCAATATCGATACCGACCGGATCATACGCATCGAGCGCTGCGCCGGCGTCCCGCGCGAACGGCAGGGCGAGTACCTGCTGGAGACCATGCGCTTCAACGCGGACGGCAGCGAAAAGCCGGAATTCATCCTCAACCAGCCGCCTTACCGTGACGCGAAGATCCTGCTCGCGGCGGAGAATTTCGGCTGCGGCTCCTCGCGTGAAAATGCAGTTTGGGCGCTGATGGGCTGGGGCCTGAAGTGCATCATCGCGCCTTCCTTCGGCGATATATTTTTCGGCAACTGTTTTCAGAACGGGATGCTCCCGATCCGCCTCGCGGCGGCCACCGTTGAACGACTGGCGGCAGAGGTCGAAGGCGATGCGCGCGAGGCGCTGCTGACCGTGGATCTAGAACGGCAGCAGATCGTCACCGCCAAAGGCGAGGAAATCACCTTCGAAGTCGAACCCCTGCGCCGCGCGATGCTGCAGGAGGGACTGGACGAGATCGGGCTCACGCTGCGGCATGAGGCCGAAATCGCGGCGTTCCAGCGCGACGATCGCCGCGCGCGTCCCTGGCTGTACGCCTGAGTCGCAGCCACGCGATCTGACTGCGGGATTCGACGCGAGGGCGCGGGTTCGGCAGCTGCCTTTCCGGGCGGTCCGCATTGGGTCCCCGCAGCAGGCAGGTGTATCATGAAATTTCCCCGGCGCCCGGGCGGGCGGCGGGGCCACCAACCAAGGAGTGCGAGATGGCCAAGGACAAGGGCGGGGTTTACAAGATCGTCGAGGTGGTCGGAATCAGCAAGGATTCATGGGAGGACGCGGGCAGAACGGCGGGGGAGGTCGCCTCCAAGTCGCTACGCGACCTGCGCGTGGCCGAAGTGATCAAGACCGACATGAAGGTCGAGAACGGCAAGGTGACGGCGTTCCGCACGCGCGTATCGCTGTCGTTCAAGTACGAGGCTTGAGGCTGCCCGCTCTCTCTCGCGGGCGCAAGTCGATCGAGGCAAGGCGGTGAGTGCCGACGTTCTTGCCTCGGTCGAGGACGGCCTGCTTCGGGTCACCATCAATCGGCCGGAGAAGCGCAACCCGCTGTCGCGCGCGGTGCTCGCGCGGCTGCGGGAGATATTCGAAGAGCAGCGCGATAACGACGCGCTCGTGCTGGCACTGATCTGCGGCGCGGGCGACAGGAGTTTCGCCGCCGGCGGCGACCTGCGCGATCTGGAGCAGGTGCGGACGGTGCCGGAGGCAGGTGCGCTGTTCGATCTGGGCAATGGCGCATTCCAGACGATTCGCAACTTTCCCGTGCCCGTGGTGGCAGCTTTGAACGGCGTCGCGCTGGGCGGCGGCGCGGAGTTGGCGGTGGCCTGCGATGTACGCATCGCCGCGGCGCACGCGCGCATCGGCTTCGTGCAGGGCACGCTCAACATTC
>JAENXP010000410.1 GCA_016649475.1 Burkholderiales bacterium
ACTCGGACTATGAGCCGGGCGAGAGCGTGGAGAAGGCAGAGTCCGAGATCGGAATTGCCGATTGGGTCGATCCGGATACCGGTGAACTGGCCGAAGAGTTCACTCCGCGCATCGAAGATCACTGATCCGGCGGCCACCTCGTCCCGACTTTTTCAGGCAATGGCCTGATTCAGCACGCGCGGATTTCCCGCAACATGCACTGCATCGGCGGTTTGATCGAGCCGATATCGAATTTTCTCGACAACCTGGAAAGGCTCAAATGGAACTCAAGAACAGCACGTTTATCGTCACCGGGGGCGCATCCGGTCTGGGGGCGGCAACGGCGCGCACCATCGCGCAAGCGGGCGGCAACGTCGTCATCGCCGATGTCAACGCCGACGCCGGCAACGCACTGGCCAAAGAACTGGGTAAGGCGCGATTCATCAAGACCGACGTCACCGCCGAAGTGGACGGCAAGGCCGCGGTAGCGCTGGCGCTGAAGGAATTCGGCGGCTTGCAGGGACTGATCAACTGCGCTGGCATCGCCATTGGCGAGAAGACCGTGGGCAAGGAAGGGCCGCACGCGCTCGCCAGCTTCAGCCGCGTCATCGGCATCAACCTGATTGGCACATTCAACATGATCCGCTTGGCGGCCGACGCCATGAGCAAGGGCCAGCCCAACGCCGGCGGCGAGCGCGGTGTGATCATCAACACCGCCTCCGTCGCCGCGTACGACGGTCAGATCGGACAGGCGGCATACTCGGCGTCCAAGGGCGGCATCGTGGGCATGACGCTGCCGATCGCGCGCGACCTGTCGCGCTCGGGCATACGCGTGGTGACGATTGCTCCGGGTATTTTCGAAACGCCGATGCTGCTGGGCATGCCCAAGGATGTGCAGGACGCACTGGGCCAGCTCGTTCCGTTCCCGTCCCGACTGGGCCGGCCGGACGAGTACGCGGCGCTGGCCAGGCACATTATCGAGAATGCCATGCTGAACGGCGAAACCATCAGACTGGATGGGGCCATCCGCCTGACGCCGAAGTAAGGTTTTCACACTGCCGTGCCTCTCTTGCGCGGACGGCGACCCGTCCGCGCGGATTGCCGATTGCGCACGGACGATGATACTGTCCGCACGCAATCGGCAATCTTGGATAACCCCACCCAAACTCCCCTTTGGTTCTACAAATAACCGTGTTTTTGGTGCGGAAACGGTTTTTATCCGCGCCAAAAGCACGGTTGGCGCGCGGAGCGCGCAATCTGCGCTCCTGGTATAAACCGGAATTAACGGACGTCGTGTGTGGAGCGACGAACGCCGCGGCGTTTCAGAGCTGCTGCGGCTGCAGTTGCTGCCTGAATTGTTTTCCGCGACGCATATAGCCGTCGGCGATTCTCTGCAGATTGGCTATCTCGGCCTGTGACAGGTCGCGCACGATCTTGGCGGGCGAACCCAGTGCCAGCACGCCATCGGGTATGGTCTTTCCTTCCGGTATCAGCGAACCCGCGCCGATCAGGCTGTGTTTTCCCACCACCGCATGATTGAGGATGACGCTGTTGATGCCGATGAGGCTGCCTTCGCCTACGCTGCAACCGTGCAGCATGACCATGTGACCGATGGAGACGTTGCGTCCGAGAGTGAGCTTGATGCCGGCATCGGTATGCAGCATCGAACTGTCCTGGACGTTGCTGCCTTCGCCTATGGTGATCAGGTCGTTGTCGCCACGGATGACGACGTTGAACCAGACACTGGCCTTGTCCTCGATCAGCACCGAACCGATGACGGTGGCGCTGTCGGCGATATACCAGTCCGTACCCTGCACCTGCACCCGGCGATCGCCTAGCGAATAGACTGCCATAGTGGTTCCTTGTGAGGTGTAACAAAGGTCATTTGTTACGGTCCGACTTAGGGGAGCACGAGGGGACGTGTCCCCTCGTGTTGTTTCATACTCTGAAAAAGCCGCGGAAATCATAACAGAAGCCGTCGCCTGCTATCATGGCGGCCGAAAATGAAAACCAGCGTATCCATTTTTGTCGATATCCGCGGCCTGCGCTATCACTGCCGCATCTGGGGCGAGACGACTCGACCGAAGCTGTTCATGCTGCACGGCTGGATGGACGTGTCGGCGTCGTTCCAGTTTCTGGTCGATGCACTCCAGGATGAGTGGCAGGTAATAGCGCCGGACTGGCGCGGCTACGGCCTGTCCGACTGGGGGCCGGCCGACAGCTATTGGTTCCCCGATTACATGGGCGACCTGGACCTTCTGCTGGCGCATTTTGAGCCGGATCGGCCGGTTACGCTGGTCGGCCACAGTATGGGCGGCAATATCGCCAGCATGTATGCGGGGGTGCGCCCCGAGCGGGTGTCGCGCCTGGTCAACCTCGAGGGCTTTGGCATGAGTCGTACCGAGCCGGCCAAGGCGCCGGCGCGCTACGCCAAGTGGCTGGCTCAACTTGCCGACAAGCCGGGATTTCGCGACTACGCAGATTTTGCCGATCTGGCCGGGCGCATGCGCACCAGCAACCCGAGGCTGACCGAGGCGCGTGCGGGCTTCCTGGCGCAGCACTGGGGGAAGCAGACCGCGGCAGGGCGTGTCGAGCTGAGAAGCGATCCGGCGCACAAGCTGATCAATCCGGTGGCCTACCAGCTGGAGGAGGCCAAGGCCTGCTGGCGCAACGTTGCCGCGCCGGTGCTGTGGATAGAAGGCGCCGAATCCAAAACCATGGAACGCATGCGCATCAACGCCGGAGAGCATGAAGCGCGCATGGCCTGCTTCCGCGAGCTGAGCGCGCATACCATCGCCGAAGCCGGGCACATGCTGCACCACGACCAGCCGGAACAACTGGCCGATCTAATCGAAGCTTTTCTGCTCCAACATTAGGCGTGGCCCTTAGGCGCCCGGCGGGGACGCCCTGGATAGCATGTTAAAATTCGACCCTATGCAACCCATGCCCAACTATGACCTGCATTGCCACTCCACTGCTTCCGACGGTTTGCTTGCGCCGGCGGAACTGGTGCAGCGCGCGGTTGACAACGGCGTCGACATCCTCGCGCTCACGGACCACGACGAGATTTCCGGCTTGGCAGAAGCGCGCGCCCGGGCTGCGGAGCTCGGCCTGCGTTTTGTCGACGGCGTTGAAGTATCGGTCAGCTGGGGCGGCATCACTATCCACATAGTCGGCCTCAACATCGATCCGGGCCACCCGCAACTGCAGCAGGGGCTGCATGCGATACGCCAGGGCCGCGCCGAGCGGGCGAAGAAAATGGCGCAGGACCTCGCCCGCGTCGGCATTCCCGGCAGCCTGGAAGGCGCCTATGCCTATGTCGATAATCCGAATCTCATCGGACGTACGCATTTTGCGCGGTTTCTGGTGGAAAAGCGCTACGTCAGCGACGTCAAGAGCGCGTTTCAGAATTATCTGGTGAGCGGCAAGCCCGGCTACGTACCGCACCAGTGGGCCACGTTGGAGGAAGGGCTCGCCTGCATCAAGGCAGGGGGGGGTATCCCGGTAGTCGCACACCCCGGCCGATACAAACTCACGCGTACCGAGATGCGCAAGTTCCTGGGCGAATTCAAAGATGGC
>JAENXP010000503.1 GCA_016649475.1 Burkholderiales bacterium
ATGCGGCTCGCGCATTCCAGCGAGACGCTCCTCGGTCCAGCGATTGCCCAGACGGAAGGCGCAGCCGCCCGCGCGGCAACCGGTCACCAGCACGCCCGCCGCTCCGCCGCGCAAGGCGTATTCGACGAAGGAGGGCGGCAGCATGCCGGTGCAGATCAGACTAAAGCTTGCAAGGTCCTTACCGGTCAAGCCCGCGACATTCGCGCCCTGATCGCAACCGAATACGACCATAGCATTTTTGCCCTCGAGCCGCGCCAGTCCCCGTTCCAGATCTCGTCTCAACTCCCCGATCGGCATTTGCGGCATGTCGATGCCTGTGACTAGTTCGGCCACGCTGCGGAACGGGGTAGAGGACGGGCAGGAACCGGCGCAGATGCCGCAACTTGCGCACAGATCGGGTATCACCTGAGCGAGCTGCCGGCCCGGGACTCCACTCGGATGCGGCACCATGACGATCGCGGCATACGGACAATCCTCAAAGCAGCGGCGGCAGCCGTTGCAGTTGTCCGGGTGTACCTCGGCGACCGGCGAGGCAGCCGCATGCGGGAGGATAGGCAGGACGAAGAGCAGCAGGGTCGCACCAGTCACCAGCGCCCACACCGTGCCGGCGGAGGTGGCATACATCAGCGGCTGCCAGAACAGATAGAACCAGTCGAGCGCGAGCGGACCCGGTACCACGGAAAGGTCGGCCGCGGTCTGGCTCGCGACCGGCAGCGACAGGGACAAGGCCAACAGGGCGAGCAGCGAGCCTGCGGAAAGCGCAGCCGGAGGAAACACTTCGGCACGGCTGATGCGTTGGATGTGGAACCACAGGCCGAAGATCAGCAACAGCGGTACCCCGATGTGCACGAATACGAACAGTGAGAACAAGCGGTCGCTGACGGCGTTTGCGCTCAGATAGTTGCGTATAAGCGGCGTGGCGAAGACGGGTAGCCAGTCGAGCCATTCCGCAGTGGTGGCCGCTGAGAATTGCGCCAGCTGGTCCCATCTCAGCCAAATGCCGACGACGCCGGAGATATAGATGAACCACAGCAGCGGTACGCCGGTGAGCCAGGAAAAGTGGCGAAAGCCGGTGTAGCGCCCGAGCAGGAATTCGCGCGCGAGATGCAGCAGCGTGACCAGCAGGAACGCGTCGGCGGCGTACCGGTGCAGGCTGCGCAGAACGCCGCCGAGGTACCATTGTTCGTGCGAGAGCCCATCTATGGAGCGATAAACACCATCGACCGAGGTGTCGAGCACGGCGTAAAGATACAGTCCGGTGAGGGCGACAATCCAGAAGAACAGGAAACCGAGCGCGCCGAGATGGCGCCAGGGGTTGAGCGCAGCCCCGAATACCCTATCGAAACCGTGTTCGATACGCTGGTAGGTGATCACAGCGCCGTTTTGTTTTGAGTAAGGAGTGGGCACGGTCATTCGCTGCTGCCCCTGCAGCGACGGATGCTGCAGCCGCTGGCGGACCCGATCAGATCGACGCGCATCAAGCGCGCGCGCGCTTGGCCGAGCGCCTGCGCGTCCACCACTCGTTGAGGAAGAACCAGATGATCCAAAGCAGGAAGGTCGCGCCGCCGGCGATCTCGAGGACGAGCCCGTAGCTTACACGGTACTTGCCAGTGCGCGGGTCATATACCGAACACAGTATTCGAACCTGTTCGAAAATCTCGGAGAAGCTGGTGGCGTCGGCAACCGGGGTACCGGTGATGAGTTGTCGCAGTGGCTCGGTAAGATAGTCGGCGGAGTAATTCTCGCCGTAAATCTGGCGATAGATGCGGCCTTCGGCGTCAACCACGCTAACCTGCAGCAGATGGTCGAACCCCGCCGCGGTGGCGGCGAAGCCGAAACCGAAATCGCGCGCCAGATCCGGCACGACAGCAGCGGGCGGGCTGAGGAATTCCCAGTTGGGCGAGTTGATGCCGTACTGGGCGGCGAAGGATTTGAGCGCCTGCGGCGAGTCGGCCGGCTGATTGAAGCCAATGCTGATTATATTGAAGCGGCCTACACCGAGTGCGTCCCGTGCGACCGATGCCGCTTGTTGCAGCGCCCGGGTCGTCGTCGGGCAGACCTGAAAACAGCCGGTGTAGATGAAGCTCACCAACAGCGGCTTACCGCGGTAGCTGGACAAGCGAACGCTACGCCCTTCGCGGTCCAGCAGCGCGTAGTCGCCGATCGCGCGCCCCACCACGGCCTGGCTGGCACGCAAGGCAGCGGCTTGGTCCAGGGCGGGGGAGAGCGCTGGCGGGGCGTTTTCCGACGCCGCAGCGGGGACGGCTACGCAGCAGAGTAATGCCAGCATGGCGCCGGCGAATCCGCGGTGCCATAGGGCGTAAGGAGCGGGGCCGCTACAGGGTGTCAAGATCTTGTGCTCGGATAGACTGCATAGATTGACGAACTTAACCCGATCCGGGCGCAGCCGCGGCGATCGGGCGCAAGCCGTTCCTGCTCAGAATAGCAGAGCGTCGATCATCGCCGCCAATAGCAACAGGCTCAGCTGCGCCAGCGACGCGTGGAACGAACTCATTGCCGTCTTGCGGCTGGGCGCGCGCGCCAATAGCCAGGCTTTGTGGATGAAATGGGCGCCGCCCGCGAGGGCGCCGGCGAAATAGATCAAACCCGCACCGAGGAACACAGGCAGCAGCGAAACGCCGACCAAGGCGAGTGTGCTCGCGAACACGATTTGCGCGGCGCGTGCATTGCCGACGACCACCGGCAGCATAGGCACGCCTGCCGCTGCGTAATCGGAACTGTTGGCGATGGCCAGGCTCCAGAAATGGGGCGGAGTCCACAGGAACAGTACCAGCGCGAGCAGTAGCGGCACCGCGCCCAGTTCCGGATTGGCCGCCGCGGCGCCGGCGAGCACGGAAAAGCTCCCCGCCAGGCCGCCGACGACGATGTTGAGCCAGGTGCGGCGTTTGAGCCAGACCGTATAGATGATGGCGTATCCGATCAGGGAGAAAAATGTCAACACGGCTGTGAGCGTGTTGACCCATACAAGCAAAACCGTCATTGAAA
>JAENXP010000058.1 GCA_016649475.1 Burkholderiales bacterium
CGAACACCGCTTCGGCGGCGCGCTCCTGCAGCGTCTTCGCCACCGCGGCGGCGGCGAGCTCACCCGGCCGGAAACCGATGCGGGAAATCTGCGTCCATCCCTGGCTTTTCAACTGCGCCTCGACCGCGTCGGCCACGCCCGCGCCCTCGGCGCTGTCCGGATGCAGCAAGACCGCGGCGCGCGCCTTGACCCCGGCTTCGCGCCCCACGTGCTGCGCCAGCACTTCGGCCAGTTCCGCAACGCCCGAGAGCAGGCGGAACACGTACTGGTTGTTGGCGTGCGGGTCGTCACCGAACAGCGACAGCGGCCCCACCACGGGAATCTTCGCTTCGTTGGCAAGCCGGCTCAAATCGTCCTCTACGCCGACGGAAAACGGCGACAGCAGTGCGAATACATCGTCCTCGTTTACCAGTTTGCGCAGCGCGAGCCGCGTGGCAGCGCGATCGTCGGCGTACTCGGCGACCACCAGTTCGAGCCTGCGGCCGTAAATGCCGCCGCCCTGGTTGATCCTGTCGATATAAGCCTGCAATATCCCCCTCACCGCCAGCCCGAGTTCGCCGAAGCGTCCCGTCAGGGGCAGCAGCGTGCCCAGGCGCAAAGTGTCGGCGCCCACACCCGGATCGCGCTCGAACTCCAGTTTTTTCAGGTAGGCCACCAGCGACTTGAAGTCCCGCTCGCTGATGTTGAAGCGCGGCATGACGCCGTCCAGCTGATTGCCTGCCGGATCCACTCCTTCGGTGATCGCGCGCCTAAGCGACGCCTCGTCGAAGGCGGCATGGCGGCGGCCGTTTTCATGGGTATGGCCGTAGGACTTGGTGAGTTCGGACCAGGTGATGTTGCTGGGGTGCACACCGCCCTCGGGCCGGCCCAAGCCGTCGGGCCCGTGACAATTGGCGCAGCGCACGGCCATTCCCGGCACCTGCTGCTGCGCGATGCCGAGCCGCCCGCTAAAGGCGTCGCCGTAGGAACTCTTGCCGCTCTGGAAGATTGCGCGGCCGGCCGCTTCCTCCGGCGCAAGCGGAGCAGCGGCAAGCGCCGGCCCCAGCACGACGGCCAGTGCGGCGGCGAAAACGACGGCGATGCAGCGCCGGGCGAGGCCGGTCACAGGCCGCAATCCACAGGTACGGCAAAGCGCAAGGACGCTTGCATGCAAGCTTGGTCCCGCTTGCTCAATCGCGCACCGGCGCCGCTGTGGACGCGACGTGCTTGTCGGCGGCGGCGATGATGCGCGCGGCCTCCGCTATCGCCTTGGGCGGCAGATTGGGCAGCATCCGCCTCATGCGCTTGTTGTCGACGTCGAGGATGTAAAGTACCGTGGCGTGCTCCTCGACGTTTTCCGAGTAGGCGCCAAAGCGCCGCAGTATGCCGTCGACATCGTCCTTGCTGCCGGTAAGGAACGACCATCCCGCCACATCCGCGTGCTGCTCTTTGGCAAAGCGCTTGAGCGCCTCTGGCGTGTCCCGCTCCGGATCGCTGGTAATGGAGACGAAGAATACGGTCTTGCCGAACAGCTCGCCCAGATCGTCCCTGACCTCCGTCAGCTGGCGCGTGATCAGCGGGCAGGCCTCCTTGCAGCTGGCGTACATCACATTCACTATTACCACCCGGTCCTTCAGCATGTCGGTATAGAAGCGGACCTTCCTGCCATCCTGGGTCACGAAGCCGGTGTCGGTGAAATAGGCCCTGGGATCGTGCGTCCCGGCTGCAGCCGCCTTAGGCTTTGCCGCCTGCGCCTGCGGGCTTGCGCCGGGTTGCGTGTCCTTGTGCGCATCCTCGTGCGCGAAAGCCGACGGCGCGACCAGCGCGAATGCCGTACATGCCGCCAGAAAAAGCTGCCGCATAATGTCTCTCCGATTCAGTAGTTGTTCAAACGCGCACTAGTACGATGACACGCAAATTTCGAAGCGTGCCTGCGCTGTATGTGTGGGAGCGAGCTTGCTCGCGAATTCCAAGATTCGCGAGCAAGCTCGCTCCCACAAGGTGGTGGGCCAGACAGGTAAGTTGCACGCCACATTGTTTCGCGATCAAGGTGTCATCGCACTAGTTTGCTTTTGCCTGGGCGGAGCGCGCACCCTGGCGGCCGGCCTGCAGTTCCGTCAACCTTCCGAGGATCTGCTCCGTGCTGGGAAAACCGAAAAAGCGCACCCATTCGCCGCTGCGCGGATCGCCGACCAGCACCGCCGGCGGATGTTCGGTAAAGTTCGCGGTATATGCGTCGAACGCCTTCAGCACTTCGTCCACCGCCTGGCTGCTGCCGGTGTACAGGCTCCACCCCGGACCGGCGCCGTATCCTGCCGCGAACTCTTTCAGCCGTGCGGGCGTATCGCGCAGCGGGTCGACCGTCACCGAAATGAGCGCGACGTCCCTGCCCGCGCGCTCGCCCAGCCGCTTCTGCACGTCGGCAAACAGCGCGGACTGCACCGGGCATACGGTAGAGCAGGTCGTATAGACGAAATTGATCACCACCAGCCGGTCGGCCATCGCCTCCGTCCTGAACCGCAGCGACTTTCCGTTCTGGTCGGTGAGCACGGTATCGGGAACTTTGATATGCACCTTGCCGGCGGCCTGGTCAGCTTCTGCTTGCTGGGCCGGGTGGGCATGATTCTGGTGGGCGTGGACGGCGGGCATGGCCAGGGCAAGCGCCAGCCCCGCAAACGCCGCTACTGCGCTTTTCGCATATCGCGTCTTTGCGCAAGCCAGCTGATGAGTCGAGTCGGCAAACATGGTCGGAAATGGCATGGAGATAGTCTCTCAGGAATTTCGCCGCAGGCCCGAAGCGGCCATCATGCGGCGATTGGTTCTAATGACGGGGCCTGCGCCAATGCGGCGGCGCTGGCTCAGGCTGAGCGAAATGGCATCTTCGGTCGCGGAAATTGTGCAGACAGACTTAAACAAGGCTTCGATTGCGAACGAATCTTCGCTTCAAAATCAGAAGGCCTAGCGTAGTAGGCGCGGGCCCGCATTGCACTGGGGCCTAGCCCGCATTCCCGGCAGCGGCAAGGACTCCATCCGCAATGCAGGGTTCGCTGTAGGGGACTGCACCTTCCGCAAAGGCGGACTGCGGGTTTAACCGCAATTGCGCCTTTCGGTTCGAACCTGGAACCGGCGCTGTGCCAGCCAGCACCCGGGTATTGCCGCACGCGCGACGGCGCTTATCCGCGTCGTTTGCGCGCCCGCCTCGGGCGGTTTTCGCGGTGGTATCCTGCGGCCGGACTCTACGACTCAACCGGCCCTGGCGACCGCGCTCTGCTTCTCGCCAGGCGCCACAGCCCGCACGGAGAAGAACGGCAGTTTGCCGAAACCGAGTTGCATCGAGGGCACGGCCACGTAGATGTAATAGGCGCCGGGCTGAGACAGCTTGACGTCGATCTCGTACACGCCGCCGCCGATTTCCCTGGCCGCGACCTGGGTGCGATGCGAGCCGGGCGCGAGGTAATACATCGCCTGCGCGTCCTTGACGCCGGTCTTCGGCTTGCCGGTCTGGGGATCGCGCAGCGTAAAGCGCAGCTTCATCGCCTCGCCGGCCTTTGCCGTGTGCGGCCAGTGATCGAATTCCAGCGCGGCCTGGTCCTGGTCCTTGGCATAGAGCGGATTGGCCTTCGCCTCCGCAGTGAAGCAATGCAGGATCTGGGGACTCTCGAGCATGAAGGCCACGTCGTACTTGCCCGCCACGGGAATGCGCACGCGTCCGGCATAGACACCGGGCTCCACTTCCTTGATGCTCCTGTCCACTACCGTCACTGCGCGCGCGCTCGAACCGTACACGCGGTAATTGCTGGAAGGCGCGTTCATGCCCTCGCGGTAATAGTAGGTGGTGCCGTCGACCGGGTCGACCACGAACACGGTTCCTTCCTCGACGGCCGAGGCCATCGAATCGGCGATCGGCAGATCACCCGCCAGGTTGGGCGCCGAGGTGCCGGCGACGAACTTCTGCACTGACGCGGACCTGCCCTTGCCCAGGGTGGAAAGATTGATCATGCTGACCTGCTCGGAACCGAGCGAGCGCACATAGGCATAGGTCTCGCTGTAGGTGATCTGATAGGGCTGGGCGTTGATCGCAATCTGCTGCACCAGCTCGTTGCTCGCGGTGTCGAGCACGTGCACCAGGTTCTCGGCAGTGTTCACGGTGAGCGCGTAGCGTCCGTCCGGCGTGATTTTGAGCGGCCCCAGTCCGGGCTGCGCCCTCAGGCGCTTCACCACTTCCAGCTTGGCGCCGTCGATCACGGCGACGGTACCGTCCTTGCCGTCGGATACGTAGAGCATGCGCGACAACGCCGAGTAGCCGAGCGACAGCGGCGCGGAACCGCTCATGATGTCCTTCAGCTTGGTGCGGCTCGCCACGTCGATGACGGATACCGTGCCGCTGTCACGATTGGTGACGAAGGCCAGCCGGCTGTCGGGCGAAAACGCAATCTCGTGATGGCCGGCGCCGGTGGCGATGAAACCCGCCGGCTTGAGGTTCGTGGTGTCGATCACCGTCACCCCGCTGGACTTCGCATCAGCTGCGTTGTTGCCCACCCAGAGATAGTGCTGGTCCGGCTGTAGCACGATGCGCGTCGGCGCCTTGCCCGCCGGCACGTAGCGCTCCACCTTGAAATTGTCGGTCTCGATCACCGCCACCTCGCTCGCCTTGGGCATGGTCACGAACAGGCGCCGAATGTTCTGGTGATTGACCCAGTCCGCCCCGGGCCGCTTCATCGGCGTAGTGGCGTAAGTGCTGGTCGTTCCCGCCATGGTGATCAGCGGATCCACCACGGAAATGCTGGCGTCCTTGTTCATCAGCACCACGAAATAGCTGTTCAGGTCGAGCATCGGGCGTATGCCCACTGCGCCGCGCAGATAAAGCGCGACCTTGTCCTTGCAGGTTTTCTGTTCGCCGCCATCGCGGTTCTGGATCACCTGCGCCATGTCCATCCAGGCGCCGGGCGCGATGCCCTTCAGCGGTTGTCCACTCGCCTCGTCGACGATCTTGAAGCGCAATTCGGCAAAGCTGCCTTCCATGAGTTCGTGCTGCGCCGAATCCACCGGTTTGGCCGAGAAATCGACCACCACGCCGTGGTGCGCGAGCCGTTGCTCCGCGCCTGCCTTCGCCGGCGCGCCCTGCCCCGCCGCAAGCGCGGTTCCCAGACACAAGGCCAGCGCTGCGCCCAACCAGAAAGAACCAGTCTTTGCCTTCAATTTCATTTCATTGCCCCCGCCAAGTTAATCGCAATGCGGCACGCTAGCCTGCTGCCGCACACAGCTGAAATACCCCCGGATCGATGGCGGGTCCCACTCTCATATTCCCGCAACTGGCCCGGTAGTTGTGACAATGCGAACGGGTGGTCACCCACCCGTTCGCACCATTCCGGCGGCTTGGGCCGCCGGAAGTCCTGCCATTCTGCTTAGAGTTCATTTGAATATGAGGGGATAGCTCCCCTCATACTCCCCTAAGTCGGGGCCATTTCGGTAATTCCGAAATGACCTCTTACTTGACTCGCATGATGCCCCAGACGCCGCTGGCAGCGCCGAACGAAGCCTGGTCGCGCATCAGATAATCTCCGGCTATGCCGTTTCCGCCACCTGCGCTGGGCAGCACGATGTCGAAATGGCTGTACGGAGTCCAGCTTTCCTGCCCGCCGGTTTCGAACCCTTGCGGATTCACCCCGATGGCGCGCGAACCCACCGTATTCATTTCGCAGGCGCCGGTCAGTCCGTTGCGCGCCTCGGTCGGGCAGATGTACGGATCGCGCTGCCACGAGTGCCCGTGCAGGGCAAAGGTGGATCCGCGGCTGGTGCCGTTCGGATTGGTGATGTGTATCCGCGTCTGCTGGTTGCGGTTCGCCTGGAACACCGGGGTCGCCGGGTCCTGGCCGCCGCTGAGCTCGTTGCTGAAGGCCGAGTCCACATTGGCCATCGCACCGTAGCAACCACCCACGCATCCGGCGTTGCCGAACGGCGCCTGCGGCAGGATGCCCATACGGAACCACAGCGGTTCGATGCCGTAGTTGAGCGACATGCCGGTGGCTTCCTGACTGTCTTCAGGGATGCCCACGCCTTCGCCGTTGAGGTGCTCGACCGGCGACCCGTCACGATAGTAATGGGTGTTGCCTTTGGTCAGCACCAGCGAAAAGTCGCGGAACGTCTTGCCCCCCGCAGTGACCGTCGCCTGCGCATGGGTTGCACGCGTGCCCACCCCGTTCTGGTGATCGAACACCTGCGTGTCCTCCACCCAGGTGGACCCTTCCGGGTGGACCACCAGGGTACCGACCATGGATTTGGCGCCCTGCTTGATCACATCGACCGGGAACAGGTTGCTGCCGCCGAACTCGATCGGCGTTGCAACGAGATCTACCTTGCCATTGACCGGCGTGCCGCCCAGGTCGCCCACGTACCATTGGTAGAAGGTGCCGCCACCGGCGGGCGCCGCGAGTTGGCGGCGCTCCGGGTTGGCACCCACGATGCGGCCATCGTCCTGAGTCACGTCGACCGCGACGAGCTGCGGGTGCAGGCCGGCATAGCTAGACGGACGCACCAGGTTCATATTGAACGTGGTGGAACCCTCGGCGCTGAACCGGTCGCGTTTTGCCACGCCCAGCAGCGTGGTGTAGTTGGCCAGGTCAGGCATAATCGCCGGCAGTTTGTTGCTAAGCAGGATCTGCAGGCACTCGCCAGCCGCGGCACGGATCACCACCGGCTCCAGCGGAGCACCGGGCTTGAGCTTGCCTCTGCCTTGGGCCTTGCCGGTAGTGACGATGTCATCGGTATTCACGTACACGATCGCAGTCGGATCGTGCAGCGGACCCTGATGCACCAGGCTGACCGTCTCGCCGGTTCCGTCGATGACGAAATTGCCCGCCACCGAGGTGTCGCGCGAGTTGTACACCAGCGTGCCGCCCTGCGGGTTGAGCGGGGCGCCCGCGTGCATGGTGCCGACTGGCCCCGTGGGAGCGACTGTGACGTTGAGTACCGGGTCAAGCAGGTCTTGGGCCAGGATAGCCGTGATCGAGTACGCCCGTATCGGTGCCCCCTTGGGGCAGACACCGTTGAAATTCCTGGTGTTGGAAAGCGTCACCGGTCCGCTGTTGGCGCCGGGCAGCTTGAACAGATCGGCGCGCAGGTCTTCATATGCGCGCAGTATCCCCCAAGTGCCGCTCCACCAGCCGCTGGTGTCCGAGTCCATGCTGTAGACGTAGTCCGCCAGCGGGCCGCGGTTCTTGTCCACCGGCAGCATCGGGGTCGTCAGCGTGAACTGCTCGGAGATGCCCCCGGCCTGCGAATTGCGCCAGCCCGAGTTGGGCGCCTTGCCGTGTCCGGAGCCGCCCTGCAGCCACTTGAGGCCGTGGATGCTGGCGTTGTGCTCTTCCTCATGGCCGCCGGACTGCATTTTCACCCGTATGGTGTCACCCGCATAGGTGCGCATCATCGGCGTGAACGGATCGCCGGGGCCGTAACCGGCCGCGTTGATATGCGGCGGGAAGCGGGTGCCGTTGATCACCGTGTTGCCGTCGGGCATGACGTTGAGTTCCGGCATCACACGGTCGGTGCGCGACTGCAGCGCGAAGGCGAGATCGCCCGGCTTGCCGTCGGCCTGCATGCCCGGCTTGCCGTCCGGCCCGAGCTTGTTCGGATCGTAGACGCGCAGGGCGACCGGCTCCATGCGGTAGTTCGCCACCAGTACGCCCGGATCCGACACGCTGATCGCCTGCGGGCAGGGACGCTCGGGGCAGAAGTTGTTGAGCGGATCGTTCTGGGTGTTCGTCACTTCCAGCACCAGGTCCGGGAACACCGGGTTGGCCTGGAGGCGCGCCGGCGGGTTGATGGCGAAACGGAAGGAATTGGCCGTCGTTCCGTCGAATTGCGGGTTGCCCGCATTGTGCGCTACCGGCGGCAGGCCCGCGCCCGTGCCCTCGAGATGGATCCCGTCCTGTCCGGTGCCCACATACACGCCGGCTTCGTAGGCGTGCTGGAAGTCGCTGTACTCCATGTAGAACTCGCGGTACGGCTGGAGCGCTTCGCTCTTCACCGTGCTGCTGCCCGGTGCCGCACTGGGCGTAAGGATAGCCGCCTGCCAGCTGGTCGGACCGCCGTCGCTGAATACCGTGCCGTCGACCAGGGTGTCGGTGCGGGCGGGCTCGCCGGTCACCGGATCGTAGCCCAGCTGCTCGCCGGTCTCGTTCATCACCCAGCGCGAACCGGCGGGCTCGGCCAGCACGGTCGAGTACAGGCCGACCTGCTGGTGGGTAGAGGGGCCGTAGTGGTCGTGGGTGAAGATGATGCCAGGCCGCGGTCCACGCCTTCGGTGTTGACCACCGGGTCGGCGAACCAGCGCTGAATCGTCGTGCGCGCACCCAGGAACTCTTCGGGGAAGCGTCCGCCCAGTTGATTGGCCACCTTGCTCCAGTACGGATGCTCGGCAGCGACCGGGCAGGCGCCCGTGCCGTCGCGCGCATCGTTCGCGGTGCAGGCATTGAAGTTGCGGATGGCCTTGATGCGGCTGCGGATCGCGCCGGGCGACATGGTGCCGTCCTCATAGTTCCAACCGTTGGCCGAGCCGTCGGTGGTGGTGAGGTCCCACTTCGGCAAGTGAATGTGCTGGCCGATGATATCGGTCGGCGTACGCACCTGGAAGTCGTCGATCTCGTAGTATTCCGGCACCAGGTTGCTGTGGTGAAAAATGGTGCAGTCGAAGGTGTTCATGCGCATCACCAGCGGCTCGGCCGGTTTCTGCTTGCTGATCACCGGCGCGACGTCCTGCCACAGCGCGACGATGCGCTCCTGCGGGAAGTGGTAGCCGGTCTTGTTGAGTACCGCATCGAACTGCAGATTGGTGCCCTTGTAGATGCGCGGCGTGTCGGAATTGAATATGCTCGAGCCGCGCGTGCTCATC
>JAENXP010000274.1 GCA_016649475.1 Burkholderiales bacterium
GGGATCGCCTCGATCAAGCCGGACGCCGTGTTCGTGTTTTTCGCCGGCGGTGGCGGGGTCAAGCTGATGAAGGACTGGAAAGCGGCCGGCCTGAAGGGCAAGATCGGGCTGTACGGTTCTGGATTCCTCACCGACGGCGTGCTCGATGCGGCGGGCGATGCGGCCGAGGGCATAGAGACGACGCTGCATTACGGCGACGGCATCGAAACGCCGAAGAACAAGACCTTCCGCCTGAATTACGCCAAGACCTACAAACTGCAGCCCGATGTCTATGCGGTGCAGGGCTACGACGCAGGCCTGCTGCTGATAGCCGGGATGAAGGCGGTGAAAGGTGACGTGAGCAAGAAGAAAGAACTCTACGCTGCGATGGAAAAAGCCAAGATCGACAGCCCGCGCGGCGTATGGACCATGTCCAAGGCGCACAATCCGATCCAGGACATCTATTTGCGCAAGGTGGTGGGCAAGGAGAACAAGGTGATGGGGGTGGCGCACAAGGCGCTTGCCGATCCGGCTCTAGGATGCAAGATGGGGTAAGGCAAGAACCGCAAGTTGTGCATGCGGATCGAAAGGCCGGCGCAAGCCGGCCTTTGTTTGGGAACGCATCGAGGGAGACAGAACTTGCGCGGACGGCGGCCCGTCCGCGCGGATCGCCGATTGCGCACGGACGAGAAGCCGTCCGCACGCAATCGGCGATCTTGGATAAGAACAAACCCAAGCCGTTGTTGCTTTTTGTCAATAACCGTGTTTTCTGAACTGATGTGCTTTTCATCCGTTCAGAAGACACGGTTGGCGCGCGGAGCGCGCAATGGCTGCCACTCGCAGGCGATGGCAGCTAGGACGCCCTATAAAGTTTGACTGTGCGCACATCACGCTTCAAACTTCAGCCACCAACATGGACGCCAACATTTTTCTCATCCAGATCCTCAACGGGATCCAGTACGGCCTGCTGCTGTTTCTGGTGGCGAGCGGGCTGACGCTGATCCTGGGCATCATGGGGATCATCAACCTGGCCCACGGCACTTTCTACATGGTGGGTGCCTATCTCGCGTTCTCGCTGTCGCAGTATTTCGGCAATCTGTGGCTGGCGATGGCGGGCGGGGTGGTGATTGCGGTCGTCATCGGACTGCTACTCGAATGGCTCCTGATCAGCCGGCTCTATAACCGCGATCACCTGTACCAGGTACTGCTCACTTACGGCCTGATACTGATGTTCGAGGAATTGCGCAGCGTGGTCTTCGGCGACGACGTGCACGGGGTGGCGGTGCCGGAGTTCCTGCGGGCCTCTATTCCTCTTACCGAAACCCTCAGCTACCCCGTCTACCGACTGTGGATGTCGGCGGTCTGCCTGGTGCTCGCCGCCGGCATGTATTTTCTGATCCAGAAGACGCGGCTGGGCATGATCATTCGCGCCGGCGCGGCAAACCGCGAGATGGTGCAGTCGCTGGGCATCAATATCAATCTGCTGTACCGCCTGGTGTTTGCGCTGGGCGTGGCGCTGGCGGCGTTCGCGGGCATGATCGCGGCGCCGGTCGCTTCGGTGTTCCCCGGCATGGGCAACCAGGTATTGATCATCTGTTTCGTGGTGGTAGTCATCGGCGGCATCGGTTCGGTCAAAGGCGCGCTGCTGGCGGCGATCCTCATCGGTTTGGTGGATACCTTCGGCAAGGTGATCACGCTCGAATTCGGCGGCGTGCAACTGTTGCCGCAGCTCTCGGGCATGATGGTCTACGTGCTCATGGCGGTGGTGCCGCTGGCGCGGCCCGAGGGCTTGTTCGGGAAGCGCGCCTGATGCGCCGACTGCGCCCCGGCACGATCCTGCTCCTGCTTTGCCTGCTCGCGCTGGCGCTGTTGCCCTGGTTCGCGGAGAAGTATTACATCCAGCTGTTTACCAAGATGATGATCATGGCGATCTTCGCCATGAGCCTGGACCTGCTGGTCGGCTTTACCGGCCTGGTGAGCCTGGGGCACGCGGCATTCTTCGGCCTCGCCGGTTACGTGCTCGCCTTTGCCGCGCCGCAGTACGAGGCGGCGAACCTGTGGCTGTCACTGCCGCTGGCGATGGCGTGCTCCGGGCTGCTGGCGCTGGTAATCGGCGCGCTGGTGCTGCGCACTTCCGGCATCTATTTCATCATGGTCACGCTCGCCTTTGCGCAGATGGTGTTCTTCCTGTTTCACGACACTGGATTCGGCGGCGGCGCCGACGGCATCTACGTCTACTCCAAGCCGGTGGCGGCCATCGCCGGCTGGGAGCCGTTCACCCTGGAAAACCACATACACTTCTATTTCGTGGTGCTGGTGCTGCTGGTGCTGGTCTACGCCGCGCTGCGCGTGCTGCTCTCTTCATTGTTCGGCCGGGTGATCGTCGGTATCCGCGTCAACGAGCAGCGCATGAAATCGCTGGGCTACCGCACTTTCCGCTACAAGCTCGTCTGTTTCGTGCTTGCGGGCGTGCTCGCCGGCATGGCGGGATATTTTGCCGCGGCCCAGTTCGGTTTCGTCAGTCCGGAAACCCTGGGCTGGCATCAATCAGGCAGCGTGCTGATGATGGTGATCCTCGGCGGCATGGGCACGCTTACCGGCGCGGTCGTCGGGGCATTTGCCATGATCCTGGTCGAGCTCGGACTGCGGGACCTGCCCGGCATCGGCGGCCTGGACCTTGCCAAGCACTGGCAATTGTTCATGGGCGGATTCATCGTACTGGCGGTGCTGCTGCTGCCGCACGGCCTGCTCGGCCTGGGTCAGCTCGCGGCCAGGCTGCGGCGCAAGCCGGTGGAGACGCGCGATGGCTGAGGCCGTGCTGCGCACCGAGCGCTTGTCCAAGCACTTCGGCGGTCTGGCCGCGGTGAACGACGTTTCGCTGGAATTCTTTACCGACCAGATCCATGCGGTGATCGGTCCCAACGGCGCCGGCAAGACCACCCTCGCCAGTCTGCTCTCGGGCGACCTGCCCCCGACTTCCGGCCATATCTATCTCGACGGCGAGGATATCGCCGCGCTGTCCGCAGATCGTATTTCGCAGCGCGGCGTCGGCCGCAGCTACCAGAAGACCAACATTTTCCTGCCGTTCAGCGTGTTCGAAAATTGCCGCATCGCGGCCCAGTCGCGCCTGAAGAGTTCGATGCGCTTCGTCCGGCGGGCATTGGCCTATCCCGATGTGGTGCGCGAGGCCGAGCGCGCGCTGGCCGAGGTCGGGCTGGAGCACAGGGCGCAGGTGCCGGCGGCAAGCTTGTCGCATGGCGAGCAACGCCAGCTCGAGATCGCCATGACGCTCGCCACCCGGCCGCGCATCCTGCTGCTCGACGAACCGCTGGCAGGGATGGGCGGCGAGGAATCGGCGCGCATGGTCGAGTTGCTGCGTAAGTTGAAACACGCGCATGCCATGTTGCTGGTCGAGCACGACATGGATGCGGTGTTCGCGCTGGCCGACAGGCTGACGGTGATGGTGGACGGCCGCGTGCTGGAGTCCGGTGCGCCGGAGCTGATACGCGCCAGCAGCGCAGTGCAGGAAGCCTATCTTGGCGCAGAGGAGCCGCGCTCGTGAGCGAGACCGCATTGATCGATGCCCGCGGCATCCACACCTACTACGGCGTGAGCCATATCCTGCACGACGTCGATTTCACCGTGCGCCGCGGCGAAACCGTGGGCCTGATGGGCAGGAACGGCATGGGCAAGACCACGCTGCTCAGGAGCGTGCTCGGTCTGGTCCGACCGCGCCGGGGGGTGGTGCGAATAGCCGGTGTCGACATGACGCAGGCGGCTACGCACGCGATCGTGCGCAAGGGGATAGCCTATGTCCCTGAGGGGCGGGGCATTTTTCCCAATCTGTCGGTGCGCGAGAACCTCGTCATGGCCGCGCGCGCCGGCGCCAATGGGCGACGCGACTGGACCTTCGAGCGCGTGATGCAGACATTTCCCCGCCTGGCCGAGCGCCTGACCCATGGTGGCGCGCAACTTTCCGGCGGAGAGCAGCAGATGCTCACCATAGGGCGTGCGCTCATGACCAATCCGGACCTGCTGATTCTGGACGAAGCGACCGAGGGCCTGGCGCCGAAAATCTCGCGCGAGATCTGGGGCATCATCAGCCAGATCAAGCAGGCCGGCATTGCGACGGTTATCGTGGACAAGAATTTCGCCGCCGTGTCCGCGATTGCAGACCGCGTCGTGATACTGGTGAAAGGCGCGAGCGTCTACGAGGGCAGCAGCGCGGAACTGCGCGCGCAGCCGGAACTTCGAATCAAGTACCTCGGCGTCTAAGCGCGCCGTTCTCTCGCCAGGTTGCAGTGAGCACGAAGTCTTGCTGGCAGTAAGGCGGGCGTCGCCGGTCGTTCCAGGCTATCGGCAAATTCATCGCACGTGGCAGGAAAGACATAGCACGGACCGATCAGCAGCGGCAACCAGCCTGCCGTGATCCTTTCCATATGCCTGGTGGCAGGATACGCAGCTGATTTTTCCGTCCGACAATTTGACGTTTTTTGATGCCAGCTGATTTTCCGGACGGAAGCTGCCGTTCTTGATTGCGTTGTCGTAGCTGCGCCCGATTGGATGGGGCGCGAAGCTGCCGGTGTGGTGCAGGATTCCGGTGCTGCCCACGCTGACGGCCGCATCACCGGATAAATTCCCCCCATGACACCCGAGGCAATACAAGGAATGACGGTCGATGTCTACGGTGCTGAC
>JAENXP010000711.1 GCA_016649475.1 Burkholderiales bacterium
CACCCTTTCCGCTCAAGCGTAGACTGGATGGCAAGAACGCCACAGCGCACTCAACCAGTCGGAGAACGTCATGGCCGAAGCAGCTGACCAGCCTTACCAGGTGAAGCGGATCTCCGTTATTGCCAAAAGCGATGATGTGCTGGTGCGCGAGTATGTGCTCCAAGGGGGAGAGTCGATCCCCTGGCACCATCACACTCACGTCACCGACCACTACTACGGTTTGGAAGGCAAGGTACTCGTCGAAACCCGCCCGCCGCTCGAGCGTCATGAGTTGACTCCCGGCGCTTCCACCACCGTAACGCCGCCGACCGAGCACCACGTCTCGAATCCTTTCGACGAGCCCTGCCGGTTTCTGCTTGTCCAGGGGGTGGGCAAGTACGACTTCATCAAGGACGAGTGAGGCGGCAATCGCGGCGCAACCGCGCCCCCCTCAGATCATCAGATATTTCTGCTTGACCTCTTCGTTAGCCGCTAGTTCGGCCATCGTGCCCTGAAAGCGGATGTGACCTTTTTCGATCACGTAGGCGCGATCTGAAATTTGCGTCGCAAAGTGGATGTTTTGCTCGGCAAAAAGGATGGTGAGTCCCATCGCCTTCAGCGCCTTGATCTGGCGGGTCAGTTCCTGCACCACCACCGGCGCGACGCCTTCGACCGGCTCATCCAGGAGCAGTAGCGACGGATTGCCCATCAGCGTGCGTCCCATCGTGAGCATTTGTTGTTCGCCGCCGGAAAGATAGCCGCCGAGGCGCGCATCCAGCCGCACCAGCACCGGGAACAGTTCGTAGATCCGCTCGACCGTCCATTCTGCCGGCGCGCCCGGAGCGCCCGGCTTGATCGCGATCTCAAGGTTCTCGCGCACGGTCAGGTCGGGAAAGATCAGACGTTCGTCGGGTACATAACCGATGCCGAGGCGCGCGATTTCGTAGGGCGCCTTCCCTACCAGCTCGACGCCGTTGAAGGTGATCCGCCCGGCGCTCGCCTGCGCGAGCGCCATGATGGTCTTGAGCGTGGTGGTCTTGCCAGCGCCGTTGCGTCCGAGCAGGCACACCGATTCCCCCTTGTTCACCTCGAGCGAGACATCGAACAGGATGTGGCTCGTTTCATAATGCGTGTGAACGCCGTGGAGTTCGAGACGGGTCGTCATTCGTGATGCTCGCCCAAATAGACTTTCTGCGCGATTTCGTTGGCGCGAACTTCCGCCGGCGTGCCCTGCATGACAATTTCGCCGCGGTGCATCAGCGTGAGCTTGCTCGCGTGATTGAACACGATGCCCATGTCGTGTTCGGTGAACAGCACCGTGAGGCCGAGTTCGCGATTGAGCGAATCGACCAGTTCCATGGTGCTGCGTGCCTCCTCGATCGACATGCCGGCGGTGGGCTCGTCCAAAAACAGCAGCCGCGGCTTTCCTGCCAGCGCAATTGCCAGTTCGAGACGCTTCTTGTCACCCTGCGCGAGCTCCCCCGCAATCAGGTCGCTCTTGCCCTCGAGTCCGCAGAGCTCGAGTACCCGCGCGGTTTCTTTCGTGCCGATGCGGCTGGCAACGCCGAAAATGCTGAACGAGCGCCGCATCTGGGCATGCACCCCGGAGCGCACGTTTTCGGCAACGGTCATCTTGGCGAAGATGCTGCTGATCTGAAAGGCGCGCGAAATCCCCGCGCGAGCGATCCAGTGCGGCGGCCGGTTGGTGATGTCCCTTCCCTCGAACACCACCTTGCCCGCGTCGCAACGGTGGTAACCAGTGAGCAGGTTCATGAACGTGCTCTTGCCCGCGCCGTTGGGTCCGATGATGGCCGATTGCTCGCCCTCTTCCATCGAGAAATTGACATCCTGGGTGACGTATATGCCGCCAAAATGCTTGCGCAGTCCCGTGACCTCAAGTATCGCCGCCATGACTAGTTCTCTTCCTTCTGGGCGGGCGCACCACTGTCAGCGTCGCTCAATCTGCCCTGGCGCGCCTTGATACGCTTCTCGATCAGCCCCAGCACTCCTCCTGGTACAAACAGGACAATCAGCAGAATGATGGTTC
>JAENXP010000216.1 GCA_016649475.1 Burkholderiales bacterium
AATTCGCCCTTTACGACCTTGCCCTGCTTGTCCTTCCCCTCCCAATTGAAGGTGAACTCTTTGATTCTGTCTCTTGCGGTTGTGGCCATTATTCCCTCCGGCGTTTCCCGACGGCGCCTATTGTATTACCGTATAACCAGCAACTTCATGATGTATTACCGTTTTACCCATACATTCATGATGCACTGCTCACGGATTTTTGTAAAGCCTGAGGTTATTCGCCTAATCTATTGAAGATAAAATGTTTTGGCGTGGTATCGACGGAGCTGAACGCAGCCGCGGATTCAGGACATTTCCTCGACGGGAAGCGCATCGGCCTTGGGTCTGAACAGGCGCACGGTCCTTACCACCCGGTCATGGGTCTGCACGATTTCCATAGGGACGCCGGCGATCTTCAGACTGATGCCGGCTTCGGGAATGTCCTGGAAATGTTCCAGGATCAGGCCGTTCAGGGTCTTGGGACCGCCCAGCGGCAGTGACAGGCCCAGCTTGCGATTGAGCTCGCGCAAGGGACTCGCCCCCTCCACCAGCGCGCTGTTGTTCTTGTCCCAGGCACGAATCGTCGCGACCGAAGGGGCACTGGTGGTGAACTCGCCGATGATCTCCTCGATGATGTCCTCCAGCGTCATCAGCCCTTGCAGCTCTCCATATTCGTCGACCACCAGCGCGAAGCGCTGGTGGTTTTCCTGAAAATACTGCAACTGCGCGAACAGCGGCGTGCTGGCCGGGATGAAATAGGGCTCGGTCAGCAGTTCGGCGATCTTGTCGCGCTCGAAATCGCCATCGCGCATCAGCGCCAGCACTTTGCGCAGGTGCAGAATGCCGGCGATGTTGCCTAGCTCGTTGCGGTACACCAGCAGCCGCGTGTGATAGCTGGTGGCGAGCTGTTCGGCAATGCGCTCGAACGGCGCTTCCAGGTCGACCGCTTCGATCTGGGCGCGCGGTGTCATCACGTCCTCAACAGTGGTGCGTTCGAGATCGAACAGGTTGACCAGGATGCTGCGGTGATTCTTGGGAATGTAGTGGCCCGCCTCGAGCACCAGCGAGCGCAGTTCCTCGGCGGTGAGACGCTGCGGTTCGCCGCCTGCGGGCGGCTTGAAGCGCAGCAGCGTGAGCAGCGCTGAAACGAAAAGATTGACGAACCATACTACCGGGTACAGCACCTTCAGCATCGGCGTCAGCACGTAGCTCACCGCAAATGCAATGCGCTCGGCGTGCGCAGCGCCGATGACCTTGGGTGTGATTTCTGAAAAAATCAGCAGAGCCAGGGTGATTGCAATCGCGCTCACCCCGGGAACCCACTTGTGAACGCCAAGGAGCTGGTGGGCGATCATCGCGGCGAGAGTCGCCGCGCCGGCAGCCACCAGGGTATTGCCGAGGAGGATCACTCCGAGCAGCTGGTCGGTGCGCGCGAGCAGTGCATGCGCCAGTCTCGCGCCGCGGTGTCCCTGTTTGACCAGGTGCTTCAGCCGATAGCGGTTTAGCGCCATCATGCTGGTCTCGGCAAGCGAGAAAAATGCGGAGAGTAGAAGCAGGACTACCAGCGTGCCGAACTGCAACGCTAAGGGAATGTCGTCCATTTGCGGATACGCCGGGCGCTAAATGCCAGACGCCGGGCCCACGGCGCGCAGCGCGAGGCGTGGTGCCAGCCGGCGCGTCGTGCGCTGCGCTCCTGGCGTTCTGAATCCTGCGCTCGGCGTTTCGCTCCCGGACATCTATACCCTTCCAATAATGACTTCGAGCACGAACATGCTGCCGACGTAGGCGAGCAGCAATGCCGCGAACCCGGCGAGCGTCCAGCGCAGCGCGGTGCGTCCGCGCCAGCCCCGCCGATAGCGGCCTACCAGAAGTGCAGCAAAGATTATCCAGGAAATGATACCGAACACGGTCTTGTGATTGACGCGCGCGGGCTGGCCGAACAATTCTTCGGAAAATACGAAACCTGAAATCAGCGTCAAGCTCAGCAGTACGAAGCCGAGCGTAATGATGCGAAACAGCAGCGCTTCGAGCGTCATCAGCGGAGGCAGCGAGGCCCAGGGCCCGGCGAGCGACTCGCCGGAGGGTAGGGAATGCTTTCCACCATGCAGACGCCGCTCCAGCACCGTCATGAGGGTGGCGTGCAGCGCCGCGATGGTGAACAGGCTGTATGCGAGCATGGCGACCAGCAGATGAACTCTGAAAGCAAAAGTCTGGGTGTAGGCCGGTGTTTCCGGACCGGGAAAGAACGCCGGCAGCAGGGCGCACACTGCGGCGAGCGGAAGCACCAGCGCGTGCATGCCCTTGACGTCGTAGATCAGGCTCTCTATCCAGTAGATCAGCGCCGTCAGCCATAGTGTCACCGACATGGCCTGGGAAAAACCGAAGCGCAGCTCGGCCGCGGCGAACAGGCTCGTGTAGAGCAGGTAGGAATGCAGCATGAGTGGCGCGAGTATCGCAGCCCTCTCCCAGGAGACGATGCCGGCGCGCGCCGAGCCGCCCGAAGTGTCACCGCCGCCGGTCCAGCGCGTGCGCCAGAAATACAGCCCCAGCGCCGCGTAAAGGAGCGAGGTCACGGCATAGAGTAAAATGTCAGGCATGACCAAATTTTACACCACAGAATGCTAGATAACCTGACCAACCGCCTATCCAGGGTCATCAAGACCCTGCGCGGCGAGGCACGCCTGACCGAATCCAACGTTGCGGATGCGCTGCGCGAGGTGCGCATGGCGCTGCTCGAGGCCGACGTCGCCGTGCCGGTGGTGAAGGATTTCATCGCCGCGGTGAAGCAAAAGGCCATGGGCGAGGAAGTGATAGGCAGCCTTACGCCCGGACAGGCGCTGGTGGGCGTGGTGCAACGCGAACTTGCGCAACTGATGGGCGGGGAAAACGCCGCGCTCGAGCTGGCGGTCAGCCCGCCCGCAGTGATCCTCATGGCCGGCTTGCAGGGCTCGGGCAAGACAACTACGAGCGGCAAGCTGGCGAAGTTCCTCGCGGAGCAGAAGAAAAAGCCGCTGCTCGCGAGCTGCGACGTCTACCGGCCGGCCGCGATTGAACAGTTGCGCATCATTGCCGCCCAGTTGCAGGTTGATTTCTTCGAATCAGCCCCGGGACAAAAACCGCTGGATATCGCATTGGCGGCGCTCGATTACGCGAAAAAGCACTACAACGACGTGCTCATTGTCGATACGGCCGGCCGCCTGGCGATCGACGCCGCGATGATGCAGGAGATCACGCAGCTGCACACCGCGCTTCGCCCGGCCGAGACGCTGTTCGTGGTCGATGCGATGCAGGGCCAGGACGCGGTCAACGTGGCCAAGGCCTTCAGCGAAGCGCTGCCGCTCACCGGTGTGGTGCTGACCAAGCTAGACGGCGACGCGCGCGGCGGTGCGGCGCTGTCGGTGCGGCAGGTTACCGGCAAGCCGGTCAAGTTCGTGGGCGTGGGCGAAAAACTCGCCGCGCTGGAGGCCTTCCATCCGGAGCGCATGGCCGCGCGCATCCTCGGCATGGGCGACGTACTGTCGCTGGTGGAGGAAGCGAGAAAAAGCGTCGACGTCGACGAGGCGAAGAAGCTCGCCGAGAAGATCAAGCGTGGCAAGGGTTTCGATCTGGAAGATTTCAAGCAGCAGATAGGACAGATGCGCAAGATGGGCGGGCTCTCCTCCATGATCGACAAGCTGCCGGCGCAGCTCGCGCAGGCGGCGCAGGCGCAGTCGGCCGACATGGGCGAGAAGCAGATGCGCCGCACCGAAGGCATCATCAATTCCATGACGCGGCAGGAGCGCGCTCATCCGGAGTTGATGAAGGCAACGCGCAAGCGCCGCGTCGCCATGGGCGCGGGCGTGCAGGTGCAGGAGGTCAATCGCCTGTTGAAGCAGTTCGAGCAGATGCAGAAAATGATGAAACAGATGCAGAAGGGCGGGATGGCGAAGATGATGCGCAGCATGAAGGGGATGATCCCCGGCATGCGCTAGGTATCGCCTGCGCCCGCCCCTGCTTCGAATCATTCCCTAATAACCTATTGCCGCTCCGTCGCTGCGGGGGTCGGAGCCGCCCGAGCGGGTACCGGTGTCCGGGTCGATGCTGATGCCGTGTGCATGGCCGGCGAGTTCGTTCCAGGCGCCCCAGCGATTCAGGGTGTGTCCCCTGCGTTCGAGTTCCCGCAGGGTGTGCTCCGGGTATCGTCCCTCGATGTTGAGCAGGTCGCGCGGCTCACCCAGCGCGAAACGGCCGGAGAGCCAGCGCGGGGATTCAATCGCCTGCTGTACATTCAGCTTGAAGTCGATCATCGCGACATAGGCCTGAAGCTGGATCTGCGGTTGTCCGTCGGCGCCCATGCAACCGAATACCTGCCATAGATTTTCTCCGCGGAAGGCCAGTGAGGCGATGAGCGTGTGCAGCGGGCGTTTGCCCGGCTCCAGCCGGTTCGGGTGTTTCGGGTCCAGGGAAAAATAGGCGCCGCGGTTCTGCAGCACGATGCCGCTGCGGCCCGCAACCACGCAGGATCCGAACACGCCGTAGAGGCTGTGGATCAGCGAGGCCGCATTGCCCTGCGCGTCGACCGCGCAGATGTACACGGTATCGCCCGCGAGACTGCCGTAGGAAGGCACTTTGTCCCAGGGGAGCGCCCGGGCAGGATCGATCAGCCTTCGCCGCTCGTCGGCGTAGGCACGCGACAACAGGCGCTCCACCGGGACCTGTGCGAACGCGGGGTCGGCGATCCAGCGGTCGCGGTCGTGATAGGCGAGCTGCTTTGCCTGCACCAGCAAGTGCACATGGTCCGCGCCCAGGTAATCCATGGACGCAAGATCATATGGCTCGAGCAGGTTCAGCATTTGCAGTAGCGAGATCCCCTGCGTGGGCGGCGGCGTCTGGTACAGCTTGACGCCGCGATAGTCGGTCGAGATCGGCTCGCGCCATTGCGCGCGCTGGGCGCGAAAGTCCGCGACGTCGAAGAATCCACCGTTCGCCTCGGCATGGCGCGCGAGCTCCTGCGCGATCTCGCCCTCGTAATAGGCATCCCGTCCGCCGGCGCCGACGGTTTCGATGGAACGCGCCAGGTCGGCGTTGACCAGGCTCTGTCCCGCGCGCGGGACGTCTCCGTTCTTCAGGAAGATCGCGGCCGCCCCCTTGTCTTGCGCCAGCTCCGGCGCGGTCGCGGCGATCCAGTCGGCGAGGCGCTGCGTTACCGGAAAGCCTTCACGCGCGTAGCCGACGGCAGCCGGATCGGAGAGGTTGGGGTTGGTCCAGAACCTCGTCGCCGAGGCCGCCTCCGAACTCAGCATCCACCGCGCCTGGTCGGCGACCGACCGGTTCCCGCGCAGCTGGGCCCATAGTGCCAGGCCGTTATACGCGTTGACCGCCTCGGCGCTCGATTCCTGGTTGTTGCCATCGGCGAACGGAA
>JAENXP010000170.1 GCA_016649475.1 Burkholderiales bacterium
GTTCAGGTAGCGAAATTGCCGCGTATAGGCGTCCGCCTGCTTGAAACTGAGCAGCCGGACCCCCGGCGTGCGCAGGAGCGTCACCACCGTCGGCAACGCCGCTGAATCGCCCATGAGAAACGCGGCATCGGCCTTGCCGTCCACCAGGGCCTGCGCCGCCTCGTCGCCGGCGAGGTCGAGCAGGGTGGTGACGCCGCCGGGCTCGATGCCGTTGGCCTTGAGCAGGGTCAATGCAAGCTCCCTGGTCCCGCTGCCCTCGGGGCCGATCGCAAGCCGCTTGCCGCCCAGGTCGGACAACCAGTCGAGCGCCTGCGGTGCGCGATAGAAGAGCAGGAGCGGCTGATGAAATACGCTCCCGAGCGATACCAGCTTGTCCACCTGCACGCCTGCGGCCACGCCGCCCTGGACGAATCCGACATCGACGCGGAACGCAGGATCGGCGAGCCTCCGCAGATTTTCCAGAGACCCGCCAGACGACAGTATCTGCAGTTTCACGCCGCTGCGCGCAAGTATGTCGCGGTACTTCGCTGCCGTGATGCGGAACAGGCTATCGTGCGGACCGGCGGTGATGGTGATGTGACTGGGCGGCGCGGGTTCGAGAAACCACAGCGCAGCCCAGATCGCCGCGAGGGAAAGCAGCAGGACTGGAACGAGCAACGCAGCCAGGTCACGCATCGAAACTCCCGCGTACCTGTCCCGCCATCGGGGTAGCAGGGACTTGTCGGCTCCCTCGGAATTCATGGAATGTCCCGGCTTGCGCGGCTCATCAGTTGTTTCGCATTGCGGCCCGGATCGTGCCCGGGAATGCGGGCGCACCTGAACTCATGATTTAGCGCTGCCTGCTTCGCCCGATTGCCCGGCATCGGCAGGTGGGTGCGCCGGCGTGGTAAACCAGTTTTCCCTGGACACCAGCACCGCCTGATCGGGCTGCGCCATGAAATGCGGCGACATGATCTGCACGCCGTGCTCGTTGAATTCGTCGAGGATATTCTGGTGCAGCACGGAATACTGCTGCCGCATGGTGTGGGCGTCGTGAGAATACGCGTTGAGTTCGTAATTCACGTAAAAATCCTCCAGCGCTTTCTTCAGGACGATGGGTTTCGGGTTCTTCAGCAGTCCGGGTGTGCGCTCGGCCGCGGCCAGCAGCATCGCCTCGACCTGCCGCCACGGCGTGTCGTAGCCTATGGTCACCGACGTGTGCAGCATGACCCCGCCGGCCCTGGCCGCCGAGCTGAAATTGACAATCTTAGATCCTATGATCGTCGCATTGGGAATCACGACCTCCTCGCTGTGCACCGTGCGCATAATCGTGACCTGCTGCCTGATTCGCACGATGTCGCCGATGTGTTCGCCTATCATCACGCGGTCGCCCACGCGAAATGCCTTCTGGAAGATCAGCGTATACCCTGCGAGTATGCTGCCGAGCATGGATGACGATCCGATCGAAAACAGCACACCGACAAAAACGGATACGCCCTTGAACGCCTCGGAACTCGATCCGGGAATGTACGGGTATGCGACCACCACCGCGAAGGCGATCAGGCCGAAGCGCGCGATCTGGTAAGTCGGCGCTGCCCATTCGCGCTCGAAACCCGAAATACTGATGGTTCCGCTGCCTACCCCCGCCAGAAAGAGTTTTAGCCACAAAAGCAGATAGCGCACGATGAGGAACAGGACGGCGATGAATGCCAAGCCGGGGATGGACTCCGCTATCGCCTGTCCCATGATGTGCAGCGGATCGAGCACCAGGTTTAGCAGCCAGCGCGAAGCGTGCCGGGTCCAGGGAAAGCGAGAGAGTGCAAAATCCACATAGGCATAGGCGGCGATCACCAGCGCCAGCCACCAGACGCCGCGTATGCCCCGCTCGACGACTGCCCAGAACTGGTCCGCTCCAACCAACCCCGAGGACTTGGACTGCACGCCCTCCAGCTTGGGCTGGAGGCGTACTTTAAGGATAGCGATCAAGCGCAACAGCAACAAGCGCAGCCCCCAAAGGAGCAAAACCAGTATCGCCGTCATCGCGGCGGTGTAGAGCGCGTGCTGCATCAGATAAGGCGCACTGCGCTCCTCGCGGTACGCACGCACGGCCTTCTTGATCTGCTTTACGAAAATTTGCGCAAGTAACTTGCGTTCCAGGCGTTCGATCCCGGCGTCGGCGTCTACGACCGTGACCACAAGCTTTTCGCCCGCGTAAATCGAGGTCCCGCTGTCTTCCTCGCGCAAGCGCAGCTGGTCTGGCGAATACCCGGGATCAGCTGCCAGTTCGCCGATTCGTTGCGCGACTTCACTGGCGCGTTGTTCGGCCGGGAAGAGGGAAACGCCCGCGACCTGAAACAGCACTCTGCCATCGACGCTCACCGGCGCGACCTGGGTCCCGCCTGTTGCGTTGGGCGAAGCCTGCCTTTCGGCGGGCACGGCCTGCGCGAACGCCGTTCCCGCGGCGCCGAAAAGCAGCGCGGTCATCCACGCCACGAGCAGCCGGTACGGCACTCGCTGCAGGGTCGAAACTTGAAACCAGCGCAACAATTTACCCATGACATTCAGCCTTTGCGGAGTTCACTGCGTAACGTTATCTCTTTTCGGGCACCGCTGCCCGGCGCCGGAAGCTTAACCCAGGCGCCGAAATCAAGGTCGCCGATTGCGGACACAAATTTTACTTCGCGAGGCGCTCATAGGCGGCAATGCAGTCCGGGCGGCCGTCCTCTGCGAGCTGCCCGGAAGTGGCGGCATCGAACAAGTAGGCATAGGCGAACAAGTAGGTCCGCGCGGCGGTCACTGCGAGGGTGCCGGTAAGGAGCGCCACTTCGGGCTTCGCAAGCGTACCGCTGATCACCAGCGGCAAGCTCGTGGCGAACAGTTCGGCGCGCTTGGATTTCGGCACGATCTGGCCTCGCAGGGTTCCGTTCGCGAAATCGACTTCGAGTTCGCCCGCGGCGCGCACGCGCGTGCTGTCGAGCATCAGTGCCGCGCTTTTCGCGCGCCCCCCCGCAAGGCCGAAAGTCGCCACGGCGCAGTTCAGCTTCGAGCCTTGCCCCCCATCCAGGTTGGTGCCGAGATTGCGCAGCAAGCCACCGCCCAGTTTATCCAGCCACGCCGACGGCTGGCCGCTCGGGAAAATGACCAGGCCCGCTTCGCCCTCCAGGGTCGGCGCCATCACGGCAAGCGCGCCGCGGCCGGAAAGCTTCAATCTCAGACTCAGCTCACCTTCGGCCGTGTGCTTGGGGTCGATATCCTTCAGCAGCTCCCCATAGCGAAACCGATTTATCGTGGCCGCAAACCGGTAGGCGGTGTTTTCGCTTGCCATGTTTGCTTCGAAATCGAAATCGAGTGAGCCGCCGCCGGGCCCGTCGATTCTAAACGGCGCCACGCGCAGGTGTCCAGAATCCAGCTTTGCGACGACGTCCGCACGCCCCACGTCCTTTCCCCCTGCAGTGATGCGCGCCAGCGCAAGGTGCATGCGCGCGTCGAATTTGCGCAGGCTCCTGTGCGCTTCGTCCAGCAGCGCCTGCGCATGCTGCATGTCTTTCGCTGACGCTTGCTTGCGCGGCGGGCGTTTGGCGTCCTTGTTGCGCTCAGGCGGCTGCGCCAGGGCTTTGGCGCCCAGGTCCTCCAGTCGCAGCAGCGGGCTGGTCAAGTCGATATCGAACGCCGGCCGGTCGCCGACGCGCCGGCTTGCCACGCGGCCCGCAATGCTGCTTTCGCCCAGCGTGAACTTGATGTCCGCGGCCTCACCCTCGGCCGATTTACGCCGGACCGCCTCCAGCACGAATGGGCCGACAGAAGGCAGATCAGCGTTCAACAATGCGTTCAGGGCATCCAGGCGCTCGGCGCCGATACGCAGCTCCAGCGCGACTTCTCGCATAGCCCCATTCGCAGGAATTTCGCCCTTCGCTGCGAGGTCCAGACCCGCGACGCGGCCGGATATGGTGAACGGGCGTGGCGCGTTGGCGGCTGGAAGCCAGCTTGCCAGAGGCCCGCTGTCTGCCTCGATGGAAAGCGGCTGATCCGCGTATGTGCCGGACATTTTCAGCCTGGTCGGTTTGTCCGGGGAAGCCGACAGGGCGGCATCGGACAGTGTCACCCCGAGCCGAGGACCCTTGCCGCGCCGATCGTTTGCCGCGTAGGCGTCGCGCAGTTCCAGCTGCAGCTCGGCATTCGCGGCCAGCTCGCGCAGCCGGTTGCCCGTCGCCTCCGCGCCAAGCTTGACGCTGCCGACCTTGATGCGCACGCCACCCTCACCTGCGTCCTTGTCGGCAATGAATCGATCCAGTCCGCCCGCCTCGATCGTGGCGGAAACCTGCGCGGTGTCCTGGCGCAGGTCGGCGGCGAAATTGCCCCGGATCGCCGCGCCGTCCACCTCCAGCGCAAAGGGCATGTGCTCGAGCCGGCCACCGCGCGTTTTTGCATTGACTTCGACTTTGGTGATTTCGCCCTTGGGGGTCGCGACACGCGCCGCGTTAATGGCGATATCTGCGTCGGGAAACGCAAGCCCGCTCGGCAACCACTGCCGTTCCCACGGGTCGCCGCCGCCTGCATCTGACGCGAACGCGGCAAGGTCGAGCAAGTCGAAGTTGGCTTGCGCAGCCAGCGGGTGCGCCGCGAACGGCAGGCTGCCACTTATTTTCGCCGCCCCTTGCGTTTTGCCCAGGCGCAGCGAGGCGAGATCTGCGCGCCACGCAGCTTGTTCCAGTTCGATGCGGCCGCGCACATCCAGCGGCAGTTTCGCGATGGCGCCCGGCACCAGGGATCCCAAAGCGTCCGACGCCGCCGTGACATCGAGTTGCGCCACCGGTTTGCCTTCGCGCAGCGCCAGCCTGCCTGTGGTCTCCAGGCGCAGCGGGCCGTAGGCACCCGATGCATTCAACTGCCAGGGTTCGCCCCGGAACAGGCGCTGCGCATCCGCGCCTTCGACGCGTGCGTCGAAGCGCTCGCCCATGACGGCGCCCGACGCCGTCACACTCAGCGTGTCGCGGGCCTGCCATTCGGCGCGGATCGAATCCAGGGTGATAGCGAGCGCTTTGCCGCTCTCGCGCGGCAAGGAAAGCGCCCCCTTGCGCGCCTCGATGCTTGCTCGCACGCCCTGGTCCAGATCCACCCCGAGCCGGCCGCGCGCAGACAGCTTCGCATCGATGCGGCTGGCCGTGGCGGAGACGCCCTTCTTCTGCCGCAGGGCGATCGCGCCGGTCGCTGCGGTCGCGGCGAAAGACAATACCTCGCTGCGCACGTCGGCATCGAATGTTCCCTTGATCGGCGTGCGGTCCCAGCGCGTACCGAATTCTGCTCGCCCATGGCCCGCGTTCCAGTTTCCGTCGATCCGCGCCGCATCGAACACGGCGCGCCCGGTGGCGAGCTGGTCGGCTTCGACCGTCAGGCTGCCGGTGCTCGCGCGCACGCCGGCGATGATCTGCCGCTGCAGCCGTCCCGGATGCAGGCGCGCGACGTCGATGGAATCCGCCAGCCAGCGCTGCAGCAGCGCGGTATCCAGCTTGTCGGTGCGCGCACGCGTCGCGAGTCGGGGTAGCGCCTGCGACCAGTCGTACGCAATTTCGCCGCTGACCGTGCCCGGGGCAAGCCGCGCTTCGTCGAGACGCAATGTCAGCCGGTTCGCATCCGCGAGTACATGCGCGCGGACCGAGAGGGGGCCGAAATCCTTGAACGGCGCGCCCAGCGGGCGTATTTGCGCCACGAATTGCGGCGAATCGAAAACGACATCGGCTTCCGCCGAGAATGGCGACAACAGCAATGTTCCTTCCGCGCTCAGTTTGCCTCCGGCTGAGCCGGCCGCAAGTTTGAACGTCACGGGCGCAGAGGTATCGGCCAGCCACTGCAGGGTCGGCCCGCTCAGTTCCAGCTGCAATGCTTCACCCGCAATCGTGCCAGTCGCGCTGACACGCAAGGTTTCGTCCCCGGAAGCACTCACGCCGAGCGAACCGAATTGAATGATACCGGGCAAGGCGGCGCAGTCGGGTCCGGCGCCCAGGGCCGCAACCTCGATGTGCGCCGCGTCGATACCCGCAAATCGCCATGCA
>JAENXP010000485.1 GCA_016649475.1 Burkholderiales bacterium
ATGTCCTGCGGTGTCCCATCGCCGATCTTGCGGCCGTAGTCGAGCACGACCACACGATCGGAAATATCCATGACCACCACCATGTCGTGCTCGATCAGGACGATGGTGGTGCCGAAATGGTCGTTGACGTCGAGGATGAAGCGGCACATGTCCTGCTTTTCCTCCACGTTCATTCCCGCCATCGGTTCGTCCAGCAGCAGCAGCCTGGGTTCCATCGCCAGCGCGCGCGCGAGGTCGACGCGCTTTTGCAGACCGTAGGGCAGGCGCCCGACCGGGGTCCTGCGATAAGCCTGGATCTCGAGGAAATCGATAATGTGCTCGACCGCCTCGCGGTGCTGCAGTTCCTCGCGTTCGGCCGAGGGCAGGCGAAACGCCTGGGCCAGCAAGCCGGAATTCATGCGCAGGTTGCGCCCGGTCATGATGTTGTCCAGCACCGTCATGCCCTTGAACAGGGCGATGTTCTGAAACGTGCGCGCAATGCCCTGCACGGCGGCTTCGTGCGTATTCACATCATGGCGCTTAGCGCCCATGTAGGACACGGTGCCTTGCTGCGGGTGGTAGACGCCGTTGATCACGTTCAGCATCGAACTCTTGCCCGCGCCGTTGGGGCCGATAATGGCGCGGATCTCGTGCTCGTGCACGTCGAATGTGACGTCCTGCAGCGCCTTCACCCCGCCGAAGGCGAGAGAAATACCCTGCAGGTCGAGGACCACTTCGCCGATTGATTTGCCGCTGTTCAAGCCGCCCCCATCAGGCGGCCTTTTTCGCCGTCGCGGGCGCAAAGGTTTTCGCCTCCTCGATGCGCAAGTCCGCGCTGACCATGCCGCTGCGCCCGTCCTCGAACTTGACCTGGGTCTCGATGAACTGCGAGGCCTTGCCCGAGTAAAGCGCGTCGATCAACACGTTGTACTTTTCCGCGACGAAGCCGCGGCGCACCTTGCGTGTGCGCGTGAGTTCGTCGTCGTCCGGGTCGAGTTCCTTGTGCAGGATGAGGAATCGATGCACCTGGGAATCGCACAGCGCCGGGTCGAGCGCAAGCTCGGCGTTGGCCTTTTCCACGCACTCGCGCACCAGCGCATACACCTCGGGCTTTTGCGCCAGGTCGGTATAGCCGGAATAGGGGATGTTGCGCCGCTCGGCCCAGTTCCCGACCGCGCCGATGTCGATGTTGATGAAGGCGCACACCATCTCGCGGCGGTCACCGAAGGCGACCGCCTCGCGGATGTGGGAGAAGAACTTGAGCTTGTTCTCGATGTAGTTCGGCGCATAGATGGCGCCGTTTGCCAGCTTGCCCACGTCCTTGGCGCGATCGATGATCTTCAGCTGTCCGTCGACATCGAAAAACCCGGCGTCACCGGTGCGGAAATAGCCCTGAGCGTCTATGGTCTCGGCGGTGGCATCAGGCCGTTTGTAGTATTCCTTGAACATCGCCACGCTTTTCACCAGCACTTCGCCAGTGTCGGCAATCTTTACTTCCACCCCGGGCGCGGGGATACCCACGGTATCGAGCTTGATCTGGCCATCCTTCTGCAGACAGACATAAGCGCAGGTCTCGGTTGAGCCGTAGAGCTGCTTCAGGTTGATGCCGATGGAGCGGTAGAAGCGGAACAGGTCGGGGCCGATCGCCGCCCCTGCGGTGTAGGCCACGCGCACCCGGCTCATGCCCAGCACATTGCGCAATGGCCCGTACACGAACGCGTTGCCTAGCGCGTACAGAACACGGTCACCGGTACCGACCTTCCTGCCGTCGAGTATTTCGGCGCCGCAACGCCGCGCCACATCCATGAAGTAATGGAACATGCCGCGCTTGATCGCGCCCGCATCCTCGATGCGGATCATCACCTGGGTGAGCAGGTTCTCGAATACCCGCGGCGGCGCGAAATAGTAAGTCGGCCCGATCTCGCGCATGTCGGTCGTCACCGTCTCGCCCGACTCCGGGCAGTTGACGGTGAAACCCGCCATCAGCGACTGCGCGTAGGAAAACAGGTTGTCCCCCACCCAGGCCATCGGCAGGTAGGAGAGGATTTCGTCGTCCGCGGTCAGCCGGTCAAAGTCGCAGCCGCCGCGCGCCGCATTGATCAGCGCCGAATGGGTGATGCATACACCCTTGGGCTTTCCGGTAGTGCCGGAAGTGTAGAGCATGATCGCCACGTCGTCGGGCTTGCCCTGCTCGATCTCGCCGTCGATGAAATTCGGCTGCTTGGCGCTGCGGCCGCGGCCCAATTCCTGCACCGCATCCAGGCTTTTGAGGAAGGGCTGGTCGTAATGGCGCAGACCGCGCGGATCGTCATACAGTATGTGTTCGAGACCGGGCGCGCGCTCGCGGCACTCGATCAGTTTGTCCACCTGCTCCTGGTCCTCGACGATGGCGAACCTGATGCCGGCGTCCTGCAGCACATATTCCAGTTCCTGCGCAACCGCATCCTGGTACATCGGCACCGGAATTCCGCCCAGGCATTGCGCCGCGGTCATGGCCCAGTAAAGACGTGGGCGGTTGTCGCCGATGATGGCAAGACTGTCGCCGCGGCGAAAGCCGAGTTCCGCCAGCCCGCAAGCGAGGGCGCGCACTTCTGCGCTCACCTGGCTCCAGTTCCAGCTTTGCCAGATACCGAGGTCTTTTTCGCGAATCGCCGGATGCTCCGGGCGCACGGCCGCATGCTGCAGTAGCAACCGCGGAAACGTATCCAGAGACCGTTCTGACATTGAATCCTCCTCCAGCGCATTGCGCCCCTATCCTGGGGCGTTTTTTTCTCGTTTCATTGTAGCCTAAAAGAAAGCTTCTCCCCAAGCTCACGCCGGGGCCGCCACAGCCCCGGCCCGAAGCCCGGGGCGACATCGAGGGTGGATAATCATACAGCACAATTTTCAGGCAAAATGTCGCTTGCCCGACACTCGGGCGCTGGCGGCGGCAGGCAATGCGATCACTGGATGACATGTTGGCGTTGAGCTCCTGGACACGGGAACTGCCCGCGGAGCAATTGATCCGGGTGCGGACAGCCATCGCCGTGCGCGATTTCGAAGCCGGCGCCAGCATCTGCCGCAAAGGCGACCCGGCAAGCGCCTGGCTTGGCGTGATCGACGGACTGGTAAAGATACACAGCCTCTCACCCGAGGG
>JAENXP010000333.1 GCA_016649475.1 Burkholderiales bacterium
GGCAAGATTGCACATGGAGTCACCCACCGGTGGCGCCAATTTCTCTGCCACCCAGGCGCAGCTGGACGGTGCCCTCGGGGAAATTTGCTCGATCTGCCACGGATTGGGCAAGAGCTACGACGTCAAGACGGTCCACGGCGTGAAATAGAAGAGAAGATCAACCAGAACCATGGCTAACGGACAGACAACGATGACTATCAAGAAATTAATATTTGCCGCGCTGTTGTCTGGCCTCGCTTTCTGCGCCGGCGCAGCGGATAAGCCAGCCGAGAAGGCCGCCGAGCCGCCCGCGCCGCCGCCCAGCATGGGTACCGAATACACCGAAACCGGCGCCGACACCTGCCTCATGTGCCACGTCGAAGGCGGCGGTTCCCCGGTGTTCGCGATTTTCAAGACCAAGCACGCCAACCGCGCCGACAAGCGCACGCCGTTTGCCCCCGGAAATTTGCAGTGCGAAGCCTGCCACGGGCCGGGCCAGAAGCACTTCGAGGGCGGCGGCGGCCCGGACGGCATCAATAGCCAAAAATCCACTTCCTTCCTGACGCCGCAGCAGCGCAACAAGTACTGCCTGGAGTGTCACGAGAACAATGCGCGCATCGGTTGGCACGCCAGCACCCACGACGCCAACAACGTCGCCTGCAGCGACTGCCACAAGATCCACGCCGAGCGCGACCCGGTGCTTGCGATGGTCACCCAACCCGAGGTCTGCTACAAATGCCACCGCAAGGAACGCGCGGATTTCGCCAAGCCGTCCGTGCACCCGGTGCGCTTCGGCAAGATGACCTGCAGCGACTGTCACAGTCCGCACGGGTCCACCAGCACCGGCATGCTGGTCAAGCCGACGGTGAATCAGACCTGCTACACCTGTCACGCGGAAAAGCGCGGCCCGTTCCTGTGGGAGCATGCGCCCGTGGCGGAAGACTGCACGCTATGTCACCACCCGCACGGCTCGGTCAATCAGGCGCGGCTGAAGAAGAATCCGCCGCTGCTGTGCCAGCAATGCCATTCGGTGGCAGGGCATCCTTCGGTGGCGTACACCCCGGCCGGCTTGCCCGGCGGCGGCGGTGGCGGGCAGGCTTTCCTGCTTGCCGGGAGCTGCCTCAATTGCCATTCGCAGATCCACGGATCGAACCATCCCTCCGGCGCCAAGCTGATGCGCTAGGCGGAGCAGGCAAGTACCGGTGACGCGACCAACAGACCACAGGACAAGAACATGAAGAGCTCGAATCAACTGCTACTGCTAGGCATGCTGTCGGCGCTGTCCCCGGCCGCGGCGGCGGGCGGCGCCGTACCGGCAGGCGTGGATATCTCGAAGTGGAAATGCGAGTCCTGCAAGTTCGAAAAAGGGACCAGCGGGTCGGTGGACGTGGGCGCGGGCTCGGTTTCGGAGAAGTCGGCCGAATTCGGCCAGTACAACGGGCTCTACGAAAAGGGCGGGTATTTCATCGGCGACGCCGAAGTGCGCTCGCGCGGCGAGGACGGCGCTTACTGGAACCTCAATGCCTCCAATCTCGGCCTGGATACCCGCTCCGTCGATGCCGAGGGCGGAAAGCAAGGCAGCTACAAGCTGCGTTTGAAGTACGACGAGACGCCGCATCGCATTTGGGACGGCGCGCAGACGCCGTTTTCAGGCGCTGGTGGCGCGTCGCTGACCCTGCCCGCAGGCTTTGCCGCGGGCACCACGGGAGCCATGCCCCTGGCGGGTGCGATGCAATCGGTGGACCTGTACACCCAAAGGAACCAGCTCGGGGTGGGCGCGTCCTGGGTACGCAGCAAGGAATGGGAATACGGCATCAATGTCCGCCACGAAACCCGCGAGGGCAACATCCTGCGCAGCGGCGGCGCGTTCTTCGTCAACACGGCGCAGCTGGTCGATCCGGTGGACTATGTCACCGACCAGGTGGACGCTTCGGCCTCCTATTCGGGCGAGAAGTTTCAATTGAAGCTCGCCTACTACGGGTCGAAGTTCAGCAACGGCAATCACTCGCTGACCTGGCAAGACCCGTATTTGCCGGTCAACGGCGAGACGGCGGGTCAGATCGCGCTTGCGCCCGACAACCAGTTCCACCAGATTCAGGCCTCGGGCGGATATCAGTTCGGCGACAAGACCCGCGGCAGCGCCGATATCGCCTTCGGCCGCATGACGCAGAACGACAATTTCCTCGCGTCCACGCAGAATGCGACGCTGGCCGTACCGGGGCTGCCCGGATCTTCCCTGAACGCGCGTGCGGCGACCCTGGACGCCAATCTGAAACTCAGTTCCGCGGTCACGGACAAGCTGCGCCTCAATGCGGCGTATGTGTACAGCGATCGCGACAACCAGACGTCGCAGGCGGCTTACCCTTCGGTGGCCACCGACATGTTCGTCGGCACTGCCAGAACCAATCTGCCGTACAGCTTCACTCAGGACAAGCTCAAGCTCAGCGCCGATTACCGCGCCTCGGCGCGGCTGCGGGGCTCGGTCGGCGCGGATTTCGATTCGCATAAGCGCACCTATCAGGATGTCGACAAGACGAACGAGGACACGCTCTGGGGCAAACTCAGTTCGCGCGTCACGGACAAGGTCGATCTGACGCTGAAGCTGGCGGGGAGCGAGCGCAGGTTTTCGGGCTCCTACCAGGTCGTCCCCGAGATCACCCCGCCGGAAAATCCGCTGCTGAGAAGATTCAATATGGCCAACCGCTCGCGCGAAACCGCGGGACTGCGCGCCGACTTTGCGGTGATGTAAAACGTCAATTTCGGGCTTGGAGTCGATTCCTCCGACGACAAGTATTCGGATTCGAGCATCGGCCTGACCAGCGCCAGGGATCTGAGTTACAACGGCGATCTCACCGTGGCGTTTTCGGCGCGAACCAGCATGCATTTGTTCGCTAACCGCCAGGAGATCAAGTCGAAGCAGGCGGGCAGCCAGGCGTTCTCGTTCCCGGACTGGTTTGGCGAGACCAAGGACACCATCGATTTCTTCGGCCTGGGCGTAAAGTACGCGGCGATCCCGGACAAGCTCGATATCGGCGCCGATTACGGATACACCGCCTCTAGCAGCGAAATCAGCGTCAACAACGGCGCGTCGGATCCGGCGTTTCCCAACATCACGACCAAGCTGAACAGCCTGAAACTCTATGCCACGTATCGGATGAAGGAGAACATGTCGCTGCTGGCCGGCTATTGGTACGAGCGCTACGACACCAAGGACTGGATGACCGAAGGCGTCGCGCCTGCGACCATCCCGAATGTTCTGACCATGGGACTGCAGTCGCCGCAGTACAAAGTGAACGTCGTCAGGCTGGCGCTCAGGTACAAGTTCTAGCAGCTACGCCCGCAGCATAGGCAGGAGCGGGTTTGCGCCCCGAAGGAAGTCCTCTTTAGGAGGGCTCGCGAATTCCTGCGTTCGCGAGCGAGCTCGCTCCCACTAACTCGCACTAGTTCGACCAGAGCGGCGGCTCGTCCATGAGCGCGATTTGCTCGCGTAATTCCAGTATTCGGTCCTGCCAGTATCGCTGCGTGTTGAACCAGGGGAAGGCGGCGGGGAAGGCGGGGTCGTCCCAGCGCCGTGCGATCCAGGCGGAGTAATGGATCAGGCGCAGTGTGCGCAGCGCCTCCACCAGATGCAGTTCGCGCGTATCGAATTCGTGGAAATCCTCGTAGCCGGCGAGCAGGTCGGCCAGCTGGCGCACCATGGCGGCGCGATCGCCCGAGAGCAGCATCCACAGGTCCTGCACTGCCGGTCCGGTGCGCGCGTCGTCGAAATCGACGAAATGCGGGCCGTGCGCCTCCTCGCTGTCGACCCAGAGCACATTGCCGGCGTGGCAATCGCCGTGCAGCCTGAGGTCCTGCACCGCGCCTGCACGCTCGTAGCAGCGGCGCACGCCGGCGAGGGCCTGCGCCACTACACTGGTCCAGGCTGCGGCCAGATCGGGTGGAATGAAGCCATGGGCAAGAAGATAATCGCGCGGTTCGGTGCCGAAGCTCTCCAGATTCAGCGCCGGCCTTGCGTGAAACGGCGCGAGTGCACCCACCGCGTGGATGCGCCCGATGAAGCGCCC
>JAENXP010000390.1 GCA_016649475.1 Burkholderiales bacterium
ATGAGGGGATATCTCCCTCCTCATGCTCCCCTGAGTCGAAGGCCATTTTGCCGGTACTGAAACGGCCTCCGGGATCAGATGAATGTGGCATGCACCGGCGCACCGCCATGATCGTCGGCAAGCGGGCTTGTCGCCAGCAGGTGTGCATATGTCACACAATCAGGCGTTTCAGGCAAGCCGGCATCGTATCTGCCGATGACGCGATGGCTCAGTCGCATTACAATGCAGTCCAGGTGTGGCCCCGGATTTTGAATGCTTTTCTCCCCGAAAATCGTCTTGGAGAGAAAACGTTTTGAACCAGGAGGCCGACAGGATTTGAGCCTCCTGCCGAGACTAAACCCGATACGAGTGGATGCAGTTGTCGATCCGCGAGACACGAGCGAGGAACAACGATGGAAAAAGAAAAGTTGCAGTTGAAATCCGTACAATGCGACCGCCTGCCGATCCCCGGCGCTGATCCCTGGTTTGCGAACGAGACGGATCCCGCATTGTTGGCGATGATAGATTTCAGATCGCGTCCCTCGGTGACGCTGCAGGAAGAGGACATAATCGACGAGGCGCTCAATCACCTCAAACACGCGGGTGTCAGATGCGCCTTCGTCGTCGACAAGAAAAAAAATTCCGTTGTAGGAATGCTCACGGCCTATGATATTTCCGGCGAAAAGTCGCAACAGTACATGCATTTCACGGGGGTGAGCCGCGGAGATGTGCGCGTAGGCGATATCATGCAAAAGATCAATGATTGGCGCGTGGCGGATATCAAAGATATCGAGCGATCGACCGTGGGGGACGTATTGGAGTTGTTCAAGGAAGCCGGGGTAACGCACTTGCCGGTGATGGAGACAAGGGAAGGCAGCGAGGAATGTTTGCGCGGCCTGCTGTCCTATGCGAAGGTAAAGCGCCTGCTGGCAAAGTGAGCGCACGCCTGCGGCAGTTCGCCGCCGCAACGGCGAACGCTGCGAGTAACGAAAAATCGATGTTTCAATTCGGCGCCTGCCGCCCGGGCGAGCGCCGCTCCAGCCGGGAAAAATTCGTGTTTGCCTTGGGTGATATCGCCTGGCTGCGCCTTGCGGCCGGCGCGATCCTTGCCGCCGCGTGCGCCTGCGCATCGGCCCAGGCGCCAAGCGCGGCGGAAAAGCGCAACATGGAACTGGTGGGCTATCACGACCTGCAGGGCCGCAGCGCCTATCAGCCGCTGGTGCACGCGCAGGGCGGGCGCTGGATCGCATACATAGGGCTGCATGGCGGCCATCTTCCCAACACGCTAAACGGAAAGACCGAACACAACGGTACGGCGATACTGGATGTGAGCGATCCGAAGCGGCCGCAATTGCTCGCGCACATTCCGGGTGCCCCCGGCGCCGGTGCGCAGATGGTGCGCGTGTGCGACGGTGCCGAACTGCCGCGCGCCGACAAGGCGAGCGTCTACCTGCTGCGGCCTTTCGGCAACTCGGCTCATGAAGTATGGAACGTCACCGACCCGGCGCGGCCGGCGCTGGTGCGCACGGTGGCGAGCGGGCTCCGGGGCACGCACAAGAACTGGTGGGAGTGCGACAGCGGCATCGCCTACCTCGTTTCCGGCGTGCCTGGCTGGCGCACGTCGCGCATGACCCAGATCTACGACCTGGGCAATCCCGAGCAACCCGTGTTCATCCGCAACTTCGGCCTGCCCGGGCAGCAGCCGGGTGCCACCGGGCGAGTGCCGACCGAGTTGCATGGTCCGATCTCCACCGGCCGCAAGGGCGGGCGCGTCTACTTCGGCTACGGTACCAGCAGTTACGGCATCCTGCAGATCGTGGACCGTGACAGGCTGTTGCGCGGGCCGAAGGAGCCGACGCCGGAAAACCTGCTCTATCCGCAGCTGGGCCGGCTCGATCTCGGACCGGATGCCGGCGCGCATACTGCGTTCCCGCTGCTGGGCATGGACCTCGCCGGACAGTCAAACAAGCAGCAGAAGTCCGGCGATTTCGTGGTCCTCACCAGCGAATCCCTGGCGGAGGAATGCCGCGAGCCGCGGCAGATGGCATGGATGGTGGATGCGAGTGAGGAAAGCGAACCGCGCGTGGTGGCGAACTGGACCGTGGCCGATGCCAAGGGCGAATTCTGCCGCCGCGGCGGACGCTTCGGTACCCATTCGTCCAACGAGAGTTTCAGCAGTATCTACTACAAGCGCATCATGTTCTTCGCGCATTTCAACGCTGGCGTGCGCGCGGTGGACATCCGTGATCCGCGCCATCCTCAGGAAATCGGCTATTACATTCCTGCTGCCAACGGCAATACGGATCGGCGCTGTGGCGGCGACGGGCGCTGCAAGGGCGTGATCCAGACCAACAACGTCGAAGTCGACGCGCGCGGCTACATTTACATCGTCGATCGCGCGCGCACCGGCATGCATATCCTCGAACTCGCCGGGCCGGCGCGCGCGATTGCGGCGTTCGAGTAGCTGCGACTCGAACGCTTCCTGCGTCCTGCGGTGTTAAGTGCTGAACCGTGGCGCGCCGAGCGCGCGCCGCCGGGTCAAACTTTCAGCGCGCGTACGATGGGCCGGCTGATCGCCCAGCCGGCGGCACCGCAAACGAAAAGTATGAACAAAGTAGCCATCGGGCGACCCCATGTGAAAGATGCGTCCGGGACAAAGGATGGCCCCGGCTCGATCTGGTCTCACCCAGTGTGGTGCAGGAAGCATGCCAGCCTGAGATGGCGGCTCCAATGGACTGAAGACAATAAACTTACTTGGTGGGCGTGCGTTCGGCAGGTGGCCAGTTTTGGGGTCGGACGGGCGATATGCCCCGCCGGCGCGTGCATTTGCCCCGAACATTTCCTCGAAACAGCGGCATCGCGAGCGCCCGAGCGGTGCAGAAGTCTGCTGCGGCCGGCGTGGATCAGCGGTGGCAGTTCTGCGTCCCGGCGCGGTGCCAGCCATCACTGCAAGGCGCCTTGACCGCCGAAGAATTCGCGCAGCATGAATTCCTCGAGGCCGGCATTGTCGCGCTCGCGGGCGGACAGGCTGACGGAGCGGCCCAGGCGATGCGATACCCAGACAAAGTCCTCCTGCTCATGCTCGCGAATGATGGAAATCATCCTGCGCACGACCGCAATGCGCAGGTCGCGGTTGTCGCCTCTGCGAACCTCGATCAGCTGTTTGGTATTGCGGCGCACATCCTCGTTCCAGCCGAAAAAGTAGAACTCGGCGTAGTCATAGCCCATGCGCCTTATCTGGAACAAGCCGCCTCCCTGTCTCGGATCGTAGCCGAAGGTCTGCGCGCGCAGCGTGCCGAGATTTTCGGCGACGATACGGTCGCTGCGCGCCTTGTCGTCTTCGACCGGCTTCACAATCGCCGTATTCTCCGCGGATGCGCCTGGCGCCGGCTGCCCGCGGGCGCGGCGCCGTGCTTCGATGTATGAGGCCAGATCGCCCATAGCCGGAGCGCGAGGGGGCGCAGTCTCGGCAGGCTTCGGAACTATCGGGGGCGGCAATGGAACTTCGGGCGCAGGGCGCTTGAGCGCGATGACCGGCGGGGCCGGCCGCGGGCGCGCCGCGACTATGGGCGGCCGAGCCCTGGGAACTGGCGCCGGCAGTTGTGCCGGTTGCGGTGAAGGGACCGCCCTGCGAATGATGTGCGCGGCCACGGGTGCCAAGTATGGCAATGACTGGGGCATTATTGCCGCCACCGGATGCAACACCGTTTACACCTCGACGTATCC
>JAENXP010000486.1 GCA_016649475.1 Burkholderiales bacterium
GGCCGACGAACCGCTGCCCGATCTCCGAGGTGGCGGAGAAGTCCCGCGCCATCCGGAAGAACGTCGAACGGGGCCGGCACCCGGTGGCGCAGCCGTCCGAGAAGGAATGCGTAATGTTCTCGGCGACGCTCCGCTGCCACCGGATCGATGACACGTTGAAGCAGGCGCGAGGTCAGCCGCGTCGGAGACCGATGCGAATCTCCGAGCTCGAATTCTCCAGCGAGGAAGCCTCCTTCGTCCCGGCTTTCCTCTCGCTCCGGGACCAGCGCAGCACGGACCAGTGCGAGCATGCGGCTCCTGGCAGTGAGCGCAGAACCGGCGCGGCGGGCCAGGCCACTGGCTCCGATCCGGGCACCGGACCGCGGCGCAGGCAGATCTGACCTGCAGATTGCAGCTGCACCGTCCGGCAGCCCGAAGCTCTTGTACAGGCAGAACACAGCCAGGTCGGCCGCCGAACCGACACTGCTGTTCCCACTCGAGGCAAGCAGAGCCTGGGCCCCGTCTTCGATCAGGAACAGCCTCCGTTCATCACACCAGCTCCGCCAGCGGGCCACATTCTGCGGGAACCCCCAGTAGTGGATGATGTGAAGGCCTCGCGTCCGCGGACCCGCTAATTCGACCAGGTCCGCCTCGACCGGCTCCAGCCGTTCGTCAACGCGATAAAAGAGGCATTTCAACCCCGCCTGCGAGAACGCCTCGATCTCGGCTCCCTGGTGATAAGCCGGTACGAGCACTTCATCGCCGACCTCGAATCCGAGAGCCCTGACACCATGCCACAGGCCCTGTCGGGCCAGCGAATAGACACGACACCGGGGATCAGAAAGCGGGAACGGCACGGACGCCGGACGGGAGTGGACGCTCTGAAGAGGAAAAGGCGGCCACAAGCCGATTCGCGTCGCGGCAGCGGGCGAGCTTCTCACTCAGTCGGCTTCTTTCGAGTCGATCAAGGACAGTTCACCCCGTACCGAATGGGACCTAGACACGTAGTGAGACAGCCAGCGAGGGGCTACTTGTTGCCAGATTCCGACTCCATCAGCATTCCCGTGGATTTTTCGGCTCAAACCAGCGATGTCATCTTCAGCGATCGCGAACCGCGGGATACAGAAGCGACGGTCGCCAGGAAGCACACCTCGATGGTGCACAGCTACGGCGAGGGAGAACCCAGTCTCCTGGACTTGCCCGATGGTGGTCTCAGTGAAGTGATGCTTTGGCTTCCCGAATGGATACGCGAAGCTGCGGACCGCGACACCCAATCGATCCTCCAACTCCAGCTTGCTCAACTCGAGTTCTCGCCTGGTGTCGTCGGGCCCCAGATCTCCCAGGTTCGGATGAGTGACGGTATGGGCCCCGATAGACATTCCCGCGGCCTGCATTTCCTGGAGCTGCCCCCACGACAGCCCCTTTACGTCGTCCTTCTCAATTCCAAGTAACCGCGAAAATCTCGCGGCTACCCGCTCATCGCCATTGACCAGTCCCGTCGTAATGAAGAAGGTCGCTTCTACGCCGTGATCGAGAAGAACCGGTAACGCACGCTCGTAGTTGTTCGCGAAACCGTCGTCGAAAGTGATCGCCACGCGCGGGCGGCTGCCGCCGGCCGCTTTCGCCTTATCCGGAACTTCGGCGAGCGGGATGATCTCACAATTCTCGGTCAGCCATTCAATGTGCTTTTTGAACATTTCTGGCTTCGTATTCGTATTCAGCTGGGTGGGGCGGACCGAGTGGTACACGAGCACCACGACACGGCTCCTACCTTCCCTGCCCGATTCCGCCGCCCGACGGAGCAACGACTCGCCAGCCTGTCTGATCAGTCGCGGCAACTGGTTCCCTTGGCTCTTTGTGTGAAATCGGCCTCCGCTACTGGCGGGCACCGGCCGGAAGCCCCGCAAATACGCAATGTCCGGACCGCCTGAGCGGCTCATCCGTGAATACTCCGGATGTTTGAATACTACAGTGACATGCCGGTGGCGAGCCAGCCGATCACACTGGCAATAGCGAATTTCCGTACGATCGGCGGAGGAAACTGATATCGGCCTAGAACCGCTACTCGTTGTGTCGTCCGGCGATCGACTGTGGCGTCAGCACACGATCGTTGTTGAGACCACGCCACGGTTAATTCCGCCAACCTGGCCTGCTTGGAGGCGGACCATAGGGATGATATCTTTGGGAGTGATGCTAAGAGCAGACTTGCCAACGGGTTCTCCAGTAAGGTGGAATTCGGCGGATTGCCTTTCCTGGGATGGCTTGGTTCCTGCCTCCGCGTAACGCACTCCTGGCGCGGCCCCGCCTGGTAATTGATTTGAAGACTTAGCGATCTGGAGCCGTGCGCATTCGCCACCGCGGTCCGGAATTCCATTTAGGGACAGGCTTTCATGCGACTATCGATCATTACTCCAACTCGGAACATCGCTCGTTGGCTTCCACAGTGTCTCGAGTCCGTACGGTCCCAGAAAGGCGACGCCGAGCTGGTGGAGCATCTGGTGCTGGACGGCGAGAGCATGGACGGCTGCGCGGACATCGCCCGGCGTCACGGGGCCCGGGTTTTGGAGGTGAAGCACCAGGGACTCTACTCCAAGCTCAATCTCGGAGTGAAGGAAGCGACGGGGAACGTCATTGGCTACCTGGGTGGAGACGACGTATTGCTTCCGGGCACCGTCAAAACAGTAAGCGAGTGGTATGAAAGCGGAAGGCACCCGATGCTCGTGGGGGGGATTCGCTGGACGGATATCAACGGTAAGCCACTTGGCGACCTCGCTGCCCCACCTTCCTGGATTACGAGTGAGATGTACGCGTCTTTGGGCTGGAGCTGCATGCAGACAACTTCGGTGTTCGTTCGCAAGGAATTCTTGGAGGAACTCGGGGGTTACGACGAAAGCTACGTCTACAGCGGCGATTACGAACTATACGCGCGTGCGCTGAGCCGAGCGCGATTCGATCGAACGTCGCGCAACCTATCTGCTTGGCGGATGCACGGCCAGAATCTCAGCCTGTCTAAGAACGTGGGGCTTCGAGAAGAGAATAGCCGCATCCAGGCAGCGTTCGCCCCGTCTTCGCCCGGCAGGCGAAGAATGTATCAGTTGCTGCTGAAGATCTGTCTCTTATACACATCTGA
>JAENXP010000235.1 GCA_016649475.1 Burkholderiales bacterium
GAGCTGAGTGGGGTGCGCAATGCAAACAGGCATTGATTGCGCCGATGGCGCGTCACTCGGTATCGAGCGATCAATTCTGAAACCGCGGCACAGCCAACTTTCAATGCAAGAAAGATATGGTTACCGCCTCTTAGTGATCAACTTCCAGTTGACTCCGCCTCATGGGTGTCCGGTGTAGAGAGAAAACGCGAGAGGCAGGTCATGGCCGAAAGTATGAACTCCCGACTGAGCCCGTAAGCGGACACTCGCAGTCCGAAGCCGAGGCCGATTCTGTGCATCGCCTTGTCGACATCGAACGCCCTCAGCTGTACCTTTCCCGCGAATTCCGATATACGGGCTGACGGCACTCGCTGGAGTACAAAATGAACAAGCCGATCTATTTCCTCGATGGGACGAACCTCGATCGCCTCGGCACCCGCGAACCTTCAATTCACGGCAGGACGACCCTGGCCGAAATCGAGGCTATTTGCCGGAAGGCTGCGGCCGGACAACTCATTTGCTACCGACACTGGGTATGAAAAGCTCGTAGCGCGTCGAGCCTGTCGGGACTAGAATTTGCCAGACATAGCGTAGAGTAGACGTCAACGCCGTTCCATGCCCCGCACGCTCACGGAGTAGATGCCCATGCCGCCGCTCGGACCAGCCGCGATGCTGCTGTCATTCGATGTTGTCGAGGAAGCCATTGCCGAGCACGACCAGTGGCATACGCAGGAGCATCTCCCGGAGAGACTTTCCATCCCTGGCTTCGTCCGGGGATCCCGCTGGGTGGCGCTATCGGGACAGCCCAGATACTTCGTGATGTACGAGGTTGAGCAACTCGCAACGCTGAGCTCCGCGGCCTATCTCGAGCGGCTGAATCATCCGAGCCCATGGACCCAGAAAATAATGCCGAACTATCGGGGCATGACCAGAGGCTTTTGTACACTGGCCGGCAGTTTCGGTGCGGGCATCGGCCATGCCGGCTTGTTGATACGTTTCAAGCCGGGAATTGAATCCCAGTCTGCGCTGCGCGATTGGCTGCTGCAAGTCCTTGCGCCACTACCTTCAAGGCCGGGCATCGGCAGCGCCCACCTGTTCGAAGGCGCCGTGACGCCCGGGATGACGAACGAGCAGCGCATCCGGGGTGCCGACGCGGGCTTTGACTGGGCGCTTTTTGTCACCGGTTATAGCGAGGACGCATTGGCCAAGCTCATGCAAGCTGACCTGGACCATGCAATGCTCGCGCAGCAGGGCGCGGCCGGGGTGCTCGGCGCACTGTACCGGATGGATTACGCGCTCACCGATCGCGAGGCCGGTGCCGCCGCGAACCGCGCTTAGCCGCTGCCGGGCAGACCCGAAAGCCTAGCCTATGGAGATGAACATGTCCGCGCTCGCTTCCCTGGATCAGAACGTGCTCCCTGCCGGCGTGCGTTCGCGCTTCGTCGACGATATCAATGGCCTCAGGATGCACCTGCTCGAGGCGGGCTTCGAATCTGCCGGTCGGCCCTGCGTGCTGCTGCTGCACGGCTTCCCCGAGCTCGCCTACAGCTGGAGAAAAGTGATGCTGCCTCTGGCGCAGGCGGGGTATCACGTGATCGCGCCGGACCAGCGCGGCTACGGTCGCACCACGGGCTGGGACGCGGACTATGACGGCGAGCTCGGCTCCTTCCGTCTGCTCAACCTCGTGCGCGACGCCCTCGGCTTGGTGTCGGCGCTGGGCTATCGCTCGCTCGCAGCCGTCGTCGGGCACGACTTCGGCGCGCCGGTCGCAGCCTGGTGTGCGTTGCTGCGCCCCGACGTGTTCCGCTCAGTGGCGCTGATGAGCGCGCCGTTTGCCGGTCCGCCGGCGCTGCCCTTCGATACCGACGCAGCGGCCGAACAAAAGAAGAATGCGGCGGGACTGGCCGACCCCGGCATGAACGCGGCGCTGGCGCTGCTGCAACGCCCGCGCAAGCATTACCAGTGGTACTACTCGACCCGCGAGGCGAACGACAATATGCGCAACTGCCCGCAGGGCATCCACGCTTTCCTGCGCGCCTACTATCACTACAAGAGCGCCGACTGGAAACAGAACCAACCCACTCCGCTGAAATCGTGGAGCGCCGAGGAGATGGCGAAACTGCCCACGTACTATGTGATGGACCTGGAGCTAGGGATGGCGGAAACCGCCGCGGCAGAAATGCCGACCACCGCCGAGATTTCTGCGTGCAAATGGCTGCCCGACAGCGAGCTTTCTGTCTACAGCGCCGAGTATGCGCGCACCGGCTTCCAGGGCGGACTGCAGTGGTATCGCTGCACTACGAGCGGCCGGTTCACCGCCGAAATGCAGTTGTTCTCCGGGCGCACGATCGACGTACCTTCGTGTTTCATCGCCGGGAAAAGCGACTGGGGTGTTTATCAAAAACCGGGCGACTTCGACAAAATGCAGCAATCCGCGTGCACGCAGATGTTGGGCTGTCATCTCATCGAAGGAGCGGGCCATTGGGTGCAGCAGGAGCAGCCGCAGGAAGTGAGCCGCTTGCTGCTGCAGTTCCTGCAGCAGTCAAGCCGCGATCGAAAACCGTGATCGGCTCGGGCGCGCGGCTGGTTCAGCAGGTCTTGTTCGCACGGCAGGCGGCCAGGGTCGGCGCCGCGGACACCATGGGCCGGCCCTCCTTGGCCCAGGCGCGGATGCCGCTTCTGACGTTGTAGACCTTGGCGTAGCCCGCCTGCTGCGACAGAAACTGGCTGACCGGCTTGGTGCGGTTGCCGCTGCGGCAGATCACGACCACCGGTTCTCCCGGCTTGGCGATGGCTTTCGCCTGGTCCAGCCACGCGGCCGGATCGGCCTTGCCGCGCTCGTCGAAAAAAGTCAGCAGATGGCTGCCGGGGATGATGCCGGTTTCCTCCCACTCCGGTTTGGTGCGGATGTCGATCACCGCAACGCCTGCGGCGGACAGCTTCGCCAGTTCGGCATTGTCGATGTCGAAGACCTCGGCGCGGACGGTGGAAGCGGCAAGAAGAAGAAAGCAGGCAAGCAGCAGGCAGCGCATGAAATTCCAGTTAAAAAGTTAGACGGTTTGCATACTAGTATCGCGGCACACCAATTTCGAAGCATACCAGCCATGCAGGGGAACTTGTGGAAGCGCCGGCCATGTGCTTGCGCGCCACATTGTTTCGCAATTTCGGTGTCGTCGAACTAGGTTTTCGCCTTCTCCAGACCGCCTATGTACAGGCGGTTCCAGGTCGGGCTGATGATGAGTTCGTTGACGCAGGCGCGCGGCGGCAGGCTGGCGAGGTAGAGCAAAGTCTGCCCGAGATCCTCGGCCTGCAGCATCCGTTCGCGTTCTTCCCTGGAGGGCGGCACCGGGCGCTTCTCCAGGATGGGCGTGGCCACCTCCCCTGGTAGCACCGAGGTCGCGCGTATGCCGTTGACGCATTCCTCCATGTTGATCGACTCGGTCAGCGCGATCACCGCGCGCTTGGTCGCGTTGTACGCGGGCCCGGTCAGCATGCTCGCATAGCGTCCCGCCCAGGACGACACGTTGATGATCAGCCCGTCCTGTTGCGCGCGCATCGCCGGCAGCACCGCCTGGCAACAATAGAACACGCCGGAAAGATTGATCGCGACCACATCGTCCCAGCCTTCCATCGACATATTGCCGAGGTGGCGCTTGCCCAGATTGGTGCCGGCGCTGTTGATCAGGATGTCGATGCGCTGGTGCCGGCCGAGGATGTCCGCCGCCGCTTTCGCCACCGCCTTGCGCTCGGACACTTCGAGCTGCAGCACTTCGGCACTGCCCTGCGCCTGCACCTGTTTCAGTGCCGATGCATTGGTTGCCGCCGTACGCCCGGATATGACGACGTGCGCGCCGGCACGCGCCAGTTCGATCGCGCCGGCCAGGCCGATGCCGCTGCCGCCGCCGGTGATCCATGCCACTTTGCCTTTCAAGCTCATTCTCACTCCTTGGATAGTTTCATTATATTTTACGACCTTGCGTCCGCTTTCGCAGCAGCGATGCAATCGACGATCTCCTATACAACCCCCACGCTGCGTTTGCTGTTAACCAATAACCGTGATTTGTGTGCGGATGCGCTTTTCATCCGTGCACAAATCATGGTTGGCGCGCGCAGCGCGCAAGGGTTTGTGACCATATCCAGGACGCCTTCGGAACGCCTGTCAACTTACCGTTTCTGATACTGCGCGGAGCCGAACAGCATCTCCTTCGCCTTGTCGTCCATCAGCGGCTTGCGCCGGTCGGCGAGCACCGCGACGCCGCGCTGCACCCCGGGCCGCGCGGCGATGCCGTCACGCCATTTTTGCACATGCGGGTAGTCGGCGATGTTCACGCCCTGTCTCTCCGGAAAGCGCAGCCAGGGCATGATGGCCATGTCGGCGATGGTGTACTTGTCACAGGCGATGAACCTGCTCTCGGCCAGGCGCCGGTCAAGCACGCCGTAGAGGCGGTTGGCTTCCTTGGAATAGCGGCTCATGGCGTAGGGGATCTTCTCCGGCGCATAGATCAGAAAATGGTGCGCCTGGCCCAGCATCGGCCCCACGCCGCCCATCTGGAACATCAGCCATTGCAGCGTGGACCAGCGCTCGCGCAGATCCCCGGGCAGGAATTTCCCGGTCTTGGAAGCGAGATAGAGCAGCATCGCCCCGGACTCGAACATGGAGATCGGCTTGCCGTCGGGCCCGTCGGAATCGATCATCGCGGGCATCTTGTTGTTGGGGCTGATCTTGAGGAACTCGGGCTTGAACTGGTCACCCGCGCCTATGTCGATCGGATGCACGTGATAGGGCAGGCCGGTCTCTTCCAGCATGATGTGTATCTTGTGGCCGTTCGGTGTCGGCCAGGTGTACAGGTCGATCATTGCTTCACTCCTTCTTGTCAGGGTGGCGCTTGCGGATGAGGTATTTGTGCATGCCCTCGAGCACCAGCTCGCCGCGCTGATTATGCACGGTGGCGCGCATCACGATCACGCCGGTGCTGCGCTGCGGCAGCAGTTCGGTGATTTCCAGCGCCGAATACAGGGTGTCGCCCGCATACACGCCCTTGAGAAAGCGGCTCGACTGCTCGATGAACCCCATCAGCGAATCTTCCACCTGGTGCGGAAACAGCCCCGCGCCGGCAGCGGTCTGGATCAGCACCTGGAAACCGTGCGCGAGCAGGTCGGGCATGCCCTGCGCGCGGCAGTACTCGCGGTCGTAATGCA
>JAENXP010000730.1 GCA_016649475.1 Burkholderiales bacterium
CGTCTCGGCGTAATCAGGGCCGAAGGCATGCGCGCCGACCAGCCCCAGCCCGGCCTGCTCGGCTTCGACGCGAAAGCGCGACGGCGAGGGCAGCATGCCCCCCGGAAAAATATACTGCTGGATGAAATCGCTGCCTGCACGATAGCGCTCGAACAAGGCATCGTCGATTGTTATCGACTGAATCAGCGCCCTGCCCCCGGGCTTGAGCGCCGAGGCAATGGCGCGAAAGTAGTCCGGCCACCAGCGCTCGCCCACCGCTTCGAACATCTCGATCGACACCACATGGTCGAACTGCCCGCGCAAGTCGCGATAGTCCTGCAAGCGCAATTCGGTGCTGCCGGCGAGGCCCGGGCGCGCGAGACGCGCCGTGGCGTAGCCGAGCTGCTCGCGTGAAAGCGTCAGGCCGGTGACGTGACAGCCGAAATCGCGCGCCGCCATTTCGGCAAAACCGCCCCAGCCGCAGCCGATCTCCAGAATGCGCGCACCGGGCGCAGGCCGCAGCCGTTCGAGGATGCGCCGATACTTGGCCGCCTGCGCCGCTTCCAGCGTAATGCTGAAATCGCCGTCGAACAGGGCGCTCGAATAGGTCATCGAAGGATCGAGCCACAGCCGGTAGAAATCATTGCCCAGATCATAATGCGCCGCGATGTTGCGCCGGCTTCCCGTTCGCGTGTTCGCATTGAGCAGATGGCGCAGGCGCGCGAGCAGGCGCCCCCAGAACCCGCCATAGACGGCACGCTCGATGGCAGCGCGGTTCTTGACCAGCAACAGCAGCAACGCGGCAAGGTCGTCGCTCTCCCAGTCGCCGCGCATATAGCCTTCCGCAAACCCGATGTCGCCCGCGGAAAGCGCATCCTCGAGCGCGCGCCAATGAAATATCCGCAGCGTTGCCATGGGACTCCCGCTGCCGTAGCGCAGCGTGCGCCCGTCGGGCAACTGCAGCGACAGCCTGCCCGCGCGGATACGCTCGAGCAGCGAGAGCAGGATACGTGCGGCCAGGGGCGCTCGAGACGGTCTCGGCGCCGTCAGCCCCCGAACGGCGGCGGTAGCTCCTGCGGAATTCATCGTGTGACCTCCTTGAGTGGTGGTTCCGGTTTGGTGAAGAAAGGCACGCGCTTGACCCACAGCCGCAGCGCCTGGTAATGGATGCGCAGGATGATGCCCAGCGTCATCAGCGGGTAGCCGAAAAACGCGCGCGCGAGCGTCGCGGCCGACAGCAGCTCGGCGCGCCCCGATACGCTGGTATGCAGCAGGTCGCCCTGCTCGTCCGCGTAATCGATGCGCGCCAGCGCTCTCCCCTCTGGCTGGAGAAAGCGGAAGCGATAGCCGCCGCGCACGGGGCAAAACGGCGAGACATGCAGCACCTTGCGCGCCTCGAGCAATTCGCCCTCGGCAATCGGCAGCTGGTCCGCGCGCGCCAGCAGGTAGCTGTGGCGCTCGCCAAAAGTATTGTTGACCACCGCGAGAACGGCGCGCAGCGCGCCGGCGCGATCGTGGCAAAACCAGAAACTTACCGGATTGAACACATAGCCCAGCACCCGCGGAAATGTCTGCAGCACCACTTCGCCGTCGGCGGCGTGTATGCCTTCGCGCGCCAGCAGCCCGCGTATCCAGGCAAGCGGATCTCCGCCGTCGCCGTGGTCGGCATGTCGCAGGCTGAGCAAATTCCATCGATTGACGGAAAACAATCCGCCGTAGGTACGCCGCCCACGGGACAGTTCCGACAAAGGCAGCCGCAGGAAGTACACCGGGTAGACGAAGCGGTGTTCGGCGGGTCGCAGCCGCCGGTGCATCACTTCGCCAAAAACTATGCTCGGTTTCATCATGGCAAGTTGCGGCACCGGATCAACGCAGCGCAGCCGCCGGGCGCAGGCCCAGTCCGCTTGCGCCTCGCGCAGCCTGCTCGACCGCGGACGGCTGCC
>JAENXP010000612.1 GCA_016649475.1 Burkholderiales bacterium
CGCGGACGGTACCCGATGCAGATCGGCCGCGGCTGCGGCAAAGCTGCCTTTGCGCTCGATCGCGTCCATTACTTGCAGGGCGTCCAGGGTCAGTCTCATGCTCGAAATATTATTCAATTAATTTGAATGAATAAGTGAAAATTGTCCGCTTTTAATTTGGAAAGCGCAACTCTACACTTGGCAATGGTTTATTCATCGATTGAGAACAATTAGTCTGGAGAATCGTATGCTACAGATACGCAAAGGCAAGGAACGCGGGTACGCCGACCACGGTTGGTTGAAGTCCTTTCACACGTTCTCGTTTGCCGGTTATCACGATCCGCAGCACATGGGCTACGGCAGCCTGCGCGTGATCAACGAGGACCGCATTCTTCCCGGCAGCGGCTTTGGCACGCACGGCCACCGCGATATGGAAATCATCAGCTACGTGCTCGAAGGCGCGCTGGCGCATGAAGACAACATGGGCAACGGCTCGAGCATCGTCCCGGGCGACGTCCAGCGCATGAGTGCGGGCAAGGGCGTGCTGCATTCGGAATACAATCATTCCAAAGACGCGAGCACGCACTTTCTGCAAATCTGGATCGAACCCAATGTCACCGGCATACGGCCGAGTTACGAGCAGAAGCATTTCGACGCTGGATCCAAGCGCGGCCGCCTGCGCCTGATCGCATCCGGCGATGCGCGCGAGGGCTCGGTGCTGATCCATCAGGACGCCATGGTCTACGCGGCTCTGCTCGACGGGGCCGAGCGCATCGAGCACGGGCTCGACGCCGAGCGCAGGGCCTATGTGCATGTGGCGCGCGGCAGGCTGACGGTAAACGGCCAGTTGCTGCAGGCGGGCGACGCGCTCAAGGCGAGCGGTGTCGAAGCGCTGATATTTGAAAAGGGCGAGCAGGCGGAAGTCATTCTGTTCGATCTGGCTTGAGAAATGAAATAGAGCATAGGAAAGAGATGAATACGAATCTGCAAAATTCTGCGGCCCTGGCCGGCCGCATTCTGCTGGCGCTCATTTTCATTATCTCCGGATACGGAAAGATCGCCGGCTACGCCGGCACTGCAGGGTATATGGCGAGCAAGGGCGTGCCTCTGGTCGGCATATTGTTGCCCCTTACGATACTGGTGGAACTCGGGGGAGGCCTGCTCATCGCCATAGGCTGGAAAGCGCGCTGGGTCGCCGCGGTGATCTTCCTGTTCCTGATCCCGGTCACGCTGGTGTTTCACAATCCCTCGGGTCTTGCTGCGGGCGAGGCGCAGCAGCAGATGATTCAGCTACTGAAGAACCTGTCCATCATGGGAGGGATGCTGGGGGTCTTTGCTTTCGGTCCCGGCAGCTTTAGTATTGACGCAAAGAATGGTGCTTGAGCGGGAGGCATGAGTGCATCACGGACGAGGCCGGCCCGGGAAAGGCGGTTCGTTCGCAACGGCGTGATTACCGTCCTTTTTTCGCCTACCGGGGAGGTTCGAACATGATCAGAAAGCTCCATCACAACGCCTATCGCTGCCGCGACTCGGAGCAGACGCGGCAATTCTACGAGGACTTTCTCGGGCTGCGTTTGGCCGGCACGCTCGAAATCAAGGAGACGAAAAGCGGCCGCAGGACCGATACGCTGCATACGTTCTACGAACTTGGCGATGGTTCCTATCTCGCGTTTTTCGAAGCGCCGGACATGGCTTTCGAATTCAAGCATCAGCACGACTACGATCTGCACATCGCCCTGGAGGTCGAGGAGCCTGAGCTGGAGCAGATGATGGCGCAAGGAAAGGCACAGGGTATCGAAACCCGCGGGATCGCCGACCACGGCTTCATACGCTCGATCTACTTTCGCGACCCGAATGGCTACGTCATCGAGCTGACAGCGAAAATGCCCGGCCATGCAAGCGAGATGGATCCGGCAAGCAACGGTGCGCGCGCCAAGCTCGACCGGTGGAGTGCGAATAAACTGCAGCCGACACCCAACTGATGCGGACAGTCCTCACCGAGGCGCGCAGCACCATTACGGAGAGCAGATCATGACCATCAAGATTCTCGTATTCGCAGGCAGCGCGCGTGCAAGCTCGCTCAATAAAAAGCTGGCGCGGGTAGCCGCTGAGGCGGTGCGTGCGGCCGGCGCGAGCGCGACCTTCATCGATCTTGCCGACTATCCAATACCGCTTTACGACGGAGACCTTGAAGACCGCGAGGGTCTGCCGGCCAACGCGCGCAAACTCAAAGACCTGTTCATTGCGCACCAGGGTCTGTTCATCGTTTCTCCGGAGAACAATGCCTCGGTGTCTGCTCTACTCAAGAACACGCTGGACTGGCTCTCGCGCCAGGTCGGTAGTGAAAGCGGC
>JAENXP010000093.1 GCA_016649475.1 Burkholderiales bacterium
CGAACTTCCTGCGCGGATTTCAGGAAGGCGGATCTTTCGCCGCCCTACTTGTCTGAGTGACTCCTACCGGTTCACTTCCGCATCACTTTCTCTGAAGGCGTGAGCGCCTCGATGAAAGCCGGGCGGGAGAACAGGCGCTCGGCGTATTTCATCAGCGGCGCCGCCGGCTTGCCCAGTGAGACGCCGTAGTGGTTCAGGCGCCACAGCAGCGGTGCAATCGCAACGTCGAGCATGGAGAACTCGTCGCCCAGCATGTACTTCTGCTTGACGAAGATCGGCGCAAGCTCGGTCAGCCGGTCGGCCACATGCGAGCGCGCCTTCTCCTGCTGCTTGACCGTGCCATCCTCCAGTATGTCGATGCGGCTGAACAACTCGACCTCGAAATTGAACAGCAGCAGCCGCGCGCGCGCCCGCATGACCGGGTCGGGCGGCATCAGCTGCGGGTGCGGGAAGCGCTCGTCGATGTATTCGTTGATGATGTTCGATTCGTACAGGACCAGGTCGCGCTCGACCAGCACCGGCAGGCGGTTGTACGGATTCATCACCGCGATATCTTCCGGCTTGTTGAAAAGATCGACATCGATGATCTGAAAATCCATGCCTTTCTCGTAAAGCACGATGCGACAGCGCTGGGAAAAGGGGCAAGTAGTGCCGGAATAAAGGTTCATCATGATAGTTTTGGATCCAGGTGATGGGCAATGCAGAACTTCGAACTGGCGACCGGCTGTGCGGGCGCGAAGCCCGCCATCCATCGCCTCTTAACATTGCCGGATTAATGCACGTCTTTCCAGAATTCCCTTTTAAGGAGATAGACCAGCGGCAAGATGGCAAACAGGAACAGCAGTACGAATATGCCGGTCTGCTTGCGGCTGGTGGCCGCCGGCTCGCCGATGTAGACGAGAAAATTGACCAGATCGCGCACGGTCTCGTCATACTGCACCGCCGTCATGCTGCCTGGTTTCACCATTTCGTACTTGACCGTGCTGGCAGCACCTCCGTGGGCTTCCTTGCCTTCGCCGCCTTTCACCGCATGCTCGACGCGCACGCGCTCGCCCTGCAGCTGCCACATCGGGTTGGGCATGCCGACGTTCTCGTACACGGTGTTGTTCCAGCCCGTGGGCCGCGCCGGATCCCGGTAGAAGCCGCGCAGGTAGCTATAGAGCCAGTCGGCGCCGCGCGCACGCGCGATCACCGACAGGTCGGGCGGGGCGGCGCCGAACCATTTCCTGCCGTCCTTCTTGGTCATGGAAACGTTCATCAGATCACCGACTTTGCTGCCGTCGAAAATGAGATTGTCCTTGATCTGCGACTCGTTCAAGCCCAGCTCCATCAACCGGTTCCAGCGCATGAGCGAGGCGCTGTGGCAGTTGAGGCAGTAGTTGGCGAAGGTACGCGCGCCGCTTTGCAGGCTGACCACGTCGGTCGGCTCGATCGGGGCCTTGTCCAGGCGCACGCCTCCCTCCGAGGCCATCGCCGCGGGCAACATGATGAGCGTCGCGACCGGGAACAACAGGGTAGCAATGAGCTTCTTCATTAGTGGGTCACCCTTTCCGGTTCGGGTTTGGTCTTGTCCACCTTGGTGTACCAGGGCATCAGGATGAAGAACAGGAAGTAGATCACCGTGCAGATGCGCGCCACCACCGTCGCGCGATCGGCGTTGCCGAGCCAAGGTCCGAACTGCCCCCACACCGTAATCGTTTCCGTGCCCAAGTAGCCGAGGATCAGGAATACCACCACGAAGGCCGCGAGTGCTGCTTTGAAGTACGGGCCGCGGTAACGAATCGACTTCACCGGGCTGCGGTCCAGCCAGGGCAGCAGGAACAGCACCATCACCGACACGCCCATTGCGACCACGCCGGGGAACTGCGAATTGAACATCGGCGGCACGCCACGCAGGATCGAGTAATAGGGGGTGAAGTACCACACCGGCGCGATATGCGCGGGGGTCTTCAACGGATCGGCGGGAACGAAGTTGTTGTATTCGAGGAAATAGCCGCCCATCTCTGGGGTGAAGAACACGATGATGGCGAACACGATCAAAAATACGACCACGCCGAGGATATCTTTCACCGTGTAGTAAGGATGGAAGGGGATGCCGTCGAGGGGCACGCCATTGGCGTCCTTGTGCTTGCTGATCTCGATGCCGTCGGGGTTGTTCGAACCGACCTCGTGCAGAGCCAGAAGGTGGGCCATCACCAGGCCCAGCAACACCAGCGGAAGCGCAATCACGTGCAGCGCGAAGAAACGGTTGAGCGTCGCATCCGCGATGACATAATCGCCGCGTATCCACAGGGAAAGATCCGGCCCGATGAACGGGATGGCGGAGAACAGGTTGATTATCACCTGCGCGCCCCAGTAGGACATCTGGCCCCAGGGCAGCAGATAGCCGAAGAAGGCCTCGCCCATCAGCAGCAGGTAAATCAGCACGCCGAAGATCCAGATGAGCTCGCGCGGTTTGCGGTGGGAGCCGTACAGCAGCGCGCGGAACATGTGCAGATAGACGCAGATGAAGAAGGCCGATGCGCCGGTCGAGTGCATGTAACGGATGAACCAGCCGCCCGGCACCTCGCGCATGATGTACTCGACCGAGGCGAACGCCAGGTTTGCGTCCGGCTTGTAGTTCATGGTGAGGAAAATGCCGGTCACTATCTGGATTCCCAGCACCAGCATTGCCAGCCCGCCGAAGAAGTACCAGAAGTTGAAGTTTTTCGGCGCGTAATACTCCGCCAGGTGCGCTTTCCAGGTCGACATCAGCGGAAAGCGCTGGTCGACCCAAGTGAGCGCGCTGTCTAGCGCGACCGAGCCGGTTCCGGTAACAGGGGGTTTTTCTGCGGCTGCCATGCTTTATGCCCCTTTCGTGTCGTCGCCGATGAGAATGCGCGTATCCGACAGATACGTGTATTTCGGCACTTCGAGATTCACCGGTGCCGGCGCGCCTTTGTAGACACGCCCGGCAAGATCGAACTTGGATCCGTGGCAGGGGCAGAGAAATCCACCGTTCCAGTCGGCGCCCATTTCCGACTTGTCCGCGGCCGGCTTGCGTTGCGGCGAGCAGCCGAGGTGGGTGCAAATACCGACCAACACCGCCACCTCCGGCTTGATCGAGCGATATTCGTTTTTTGCGTATTCCGGCTGCATCGGCACGTCGGACTGGGGGTCAGAGACCTTGCCGTCCACTTGCGTCAGGCCATCAAGCATTTCCTTGGTGCGGCGTATGATCCACACCGGCTTCGAACGCCACTCAACCGTCATCATTTCACCCGGCTTGAGCGTGCTGATGTCGGCCACTACCGGCGCGCCGCCAGCCTTGGCGCGCTCCGAAGGAAGCCAGCTTGCTGCAAACGGCACGGCCGCCGCCACACCGGCAGCCCCGCCGGCGGCGCAGGTAGCGATCACCAGATTGCGCCGCCCCTTGTTTACTTGCTTAACATCACTCATCGAAGATTCCTCGATCTACAAGATTCTGCTATGCATAAAAGCAGGCGATTATACCTGAAACCGCTGCCAGGATTAAAGTTTATTACGCTAACACTCTGAAATAGATAAACAATTTACAGCACACCGCAACTCGACCCCAAGCCCGGATTCACACCGGGTTGGGAATGTCGATGAAGCGGTGCTCGAGCCCGAATTGGGCCGCCAGATGCTCGCCTAAAGCCTGCACACCGTATTTCTCGGTGGCGTGATGTCCGGCGGCGATAAACGCGATCCCCGACTCGCGCGCCAGGTGCACCTGTTGCTCGGAGATTTCTCCGCTGAGGTAGGCGTCGGGACTCAATCTAATCGCGTCTTCGAAAAATCCCTGGGCCGCGCCGGTGCACCAGGCAATGTTGCGGACTTCCCTCGCCGCATCACCGATCACCAGCGGTTCGCGCCCAAGGCGTTGTTCGACCCGCTCGGCGAAGGCGTCCAGGCGCATCGGCGCGTCCAGGCTACCGAAGAAACCGATTTCCTGTTCGGCAAAGCGCCCGGTCTGGGCCAGGCCCAGCCGGTTGCCGAGCTGGGCGTTGTTGCCGAGTTCGGCGTGCGCGTCCAGCGGCAGGTGATAGGCGAACAGGTTGAGTTCGTTGGCCATCAGCAGTGCGATACGCGCGCGGCGCGTGCCGGTGAGGCAGGGATCATCGCCTTTCCAGAAATAGCCGTGGTGCACCAGGATGGCGTCTGCCCCGTCCGCGAGCGCGGCCTGGATCAGTTCATAGCTCGCCGTCACCCCGCTTACGACGCGCCGAATTGCGCCGCGCCCTTCCACCTGCAGCCCATTTGGGCAATAATCGTGATATCGGGAGATTTCCAACAGGCCGTCCAGGTAACGGTTCAGTTCTTCGCGCTGCATTGCGGCCTCCATCGCATAAGCCAGCGAGAATTGTACCCGCACGCACGCTGGCGCATCACTTGCCCAAAACCAAGAATCCTTGGCCAGAGTAATTTTGCTGCGGTCCGGCACGTGCAGGCGCCGGAGGGGGTATCCCCACATTTTGCAACGAACGCGAGGACACGCACGCGATGTACCGACTCTGGCTCACTTTCGCGCAGACGACTACCATCTGCCTCGCCGCGCTGTTTGTGGTTGCAACGCTCAAACCTGAATGGTTGCCGGGCACCCCCCCCGCCCCTCTCGAGGTAACCCAGGCGCCGCCGCCCGCCGTAACCGACGCCCGCACCACCGCAGGTTCCTACAGCGACGCAGTGCGCAAGGCGGCCCCAGCCGTGGTGAGCATCTTCACCAGCAAGGAAGTGACGCGCCCGCGCAACCCGTTCATGAACGACCCCGTGTTCCGCCGTTTCTTCGGCGAGCGCTTCGAGGATGAGGCACAACGCGCGTTCGGCCTGGGCTCGGGCGTGATCATCAGCCCCAGCGGTTACATACTCACCAACCAACATGTGGTCGAGGCCGCGGACGAAATCGAGGTGGCGCTCTCGGACGGCAAGAAGCTCGTCGCCAAGATAGTGGGCAGCGACCCCGAAACCGATCTCGCAGTCTTGAAAGTAGACGCGCACGACCTGCCGGCGATTACGCTGGGCCAGGCGGAAGGCATGAAAGTCGGCGACGTAGTGCTGGCCATCGGCAACCCGCTGGGCGTGGGCCAGACGGTGACCATGGGTATCGTCTCGGCGCTGCATCGGACCGGCCTGCGCATCAATACCTTCGAGAATTTCATCCAGACCGACGCGGCGATAAACCAGGGAAATTCGGGGGGCGCGCTCATCGACGCCTCCGGCAATCTGGTCGGCATCAACACCGCGATACTGTCGCAGTCGGGCGGCTCCATCGGCATCGGCTTCGCCATTCCGGTTTCCATCGCGAAACAGGTGATGGAGCAGCTGATCGCAACCGGCGCCGTGACGCGCGGCTGGGTCGGCGTGGAATTGCAGGAGATCACGCAGGAACTGGCCGACTCCTTCAAGCTCGCCACTACGGCGGGCGTGCTAGTTGCCGGAGTCCAGCGAGGCAGCCCCGCCGATCGCGCCGGGGTCAGACCCGGGGACATCGTGGTCACGGTGGATGGCAGGCCGGTACTCGACCCGGATTCCATGCGCAATCTGATAGTCGCGCTGAAGCCGGGCAAACAGACCAAGCTCCGGCTGAAACGCGGTGACAAAGATATCGATCTGCAAGTCAGCGTGGGCAAGCGCCCCGCATTGCGGCGTCAGGAAGAATAGAGCGGCCCGGACCCCGGAAGGACTCTGCCACAAAGCACCCGCCGCGCCCTCACGCGGCGAGGAATTCCTCCACCAGCCCGATCTGCCCCGGCACATTGAGCGCGGGCGCATGGCCGCAGCCGGCAATCTCAACCACACGGGCCCGCGGACCGCGTTCGCGCATTGCCTGCGCCGTTTGCGCCAGCAGCAAATCCGAATCCGCGCCACGCAAGCACAGCACCGGAAGGTCGAGCGCGTCGTACTCGGGCCACAGATCGTAGTCGTGAGGGAAATTGACGAACTGGCGCACCATCCCCGGGTCGTAGTGCGGCGTCACACGGCCATCGGGCAGCCGCCTCACCGAACTCTCGGTGAGCTTGATCCACTCGCGCTCGGTGAGCATCCCGTAAGGCGCATAAACCTTGCGGAAATAGGCTTCGAGTTCGCTCACCCTGGCAAACGCCGCGGGGTTGCCGGCGTAGGTCCTGATGCGCTCGATCGCCGTGGCCGCGAGTTGCGGGCCGTTGTCGTTGAGTACCAGCTTGTCGATGCGGCCGGCGAGCGCACCGTCCTTGCGGCTCGCCACCTTGATGCCTATCGCCCCGCCCATCGAGGTGCCCACCCAGTGCATGCGCTCGATGCCGAGCGCATCGCAGAACGCCGCGGCCAGACGCGCATAGAACGCCAGGCAGTACTCCGCATCGGGCTCCGGGCTCCACTGCGACAGCCCGCGGCCGATGGTATCCGGACAAATAACGCGGTAGCGGCGCGCGAGCGACGCGGCGAGGTCGTCGAAATCGCGTCCGGTGCGAGCCAGCCCGTGCCACATGACAATCGTCGCGGCGTTGCCGCTGTCCCAGTCCGTGTAGTGCAATTCGCGCCCGAGTACCGTGATGTAGCGTGACGTCATGTTCATGGTCTGGCCCTCAGAATCGGTAACGAAACGAGCCGATACCCCCCCTCGTGCTCCCCTGTGTCAGTCCGTAACAAATTAACTTTTGTTACGGGTTCTTAGTTTGCCGACGATGCCTGCGGGAAAGCGGTACACGCTCAGAATGAACAATATCCCCAGCCACAGCAGCCACCGATCCGGATGCAGCAGGTTGGACAAGAGCGGTATTCCGGCAGCTGCATCGCTGGCGAGCCTCATCAGGTCCTGCAAGTAGTTCTGCGCAACTATGAACAGCGTCGCGCCGAGCACCGCGCCATACATCGTCCCCATGCCGCCGATCACCACCATCAGCAGGATGTCGATCATGATCTCGAAAGAAAGCGAGGTATCCGGGCCGTTGTAGCGCAGCCACAGCGCGAGCAGAGCGCCGGCGAGCGTGGCGAAACCCGCCGAAAGCACGTTGGAGAATGTGCGATAGACGACGGTGCGATAGCCCAGCGCCTCGGCGCGAAAATCGTTTTCGCGTATCGCCTGCAGCACGCGGCCGAAGGGCGAGTTGACGATGCGCAGCATCACCAGGAACAGCGCCACGGCAACGGCGAACAGCAGGTAATAGGATATGAGTTTGCCGCCCACGGGAACGCCCAAAATCGACTGCTCGACAAGCATGTACCCGTGCGACAGCAACTCCGGAACCTTGAAACTCAGACCGTCCTCGCCACCGGTAATCTCGGACAATTGCGAGGCAAAGGTCTGAAAGGCGGATGCGACCGCCAGCGTAATCATGGCGTAGAAAATCGCCTTCACCCTTAGACTGAACAATCCTATCAGCAGGGACAGTCCGAACGACAGGGCGAGCGCGCCGGCAACGCCCGCTCCGATCGCCGCCCAGGAAGGCCCGAGGCGCGTAAGCGCAATGGCGACGCCGTAGGCGCCGATGCCGAAAAACATGGTGTGCGCGAACGAGACGATGCCGGTATAG
>JAENXP010000588.1 GCA_016649475.1 Burkholderiales bacterium
CCGCAGACCGTACAACTGAGCCTCGTGTCGCACACCAACGTCGGCAAGACGACGCTCGCGCGCACGCTGCTCGGCCGCGACATAGGCGAAGTGCGCGACGAAGCGCACGTGACGCAGAGCGCGGACATGCACGAAATGGTGGCGACGGCCGAAGGCGATCGCCTCGTGCTCTGGGATACGCCCGGCTTCGGCGACAGCGCGAGGCTGGCCCAGCGCCTGGCGCAGTCCGCCAACCCGCTGGGCTGGTTTCTCGCCCAGGTCTGGGACCGCTATCGCGATCGCGCTTTCTGGTCGAGCCAGCAGGCGGTACGCAACGTGCGCGAGCAGGCCGACATCGTCCTGTACCTGGTCAACGCGGCAGAAGACCCGCAGGATGCGGGCTACGTCGCCCCCGAGATGCGCGTGCTCGAGTGGATCGGCAAGCCGGTCGTGGTGCTGCTGAACCAGCTCGGCCGCCCGCGTCCCGCGGCCGAGGAGCAGGCCGAGGTGCAACGCTGGCGCAGCCACCTTGCCGATGTCCCCAGCCTGCGCGCGGTGCTGGCGTTCGACGCGTTCGCGCGCTGCTGGGTCCAGGAAGCGGTGTTGTTCGGCGCGCTCGCCGAGGCGGTCCCGGCGGGCAAGCGCGATGGGTTCGTGCGGCTGAAGGCGCAATGGCTGCGCCGGCGGCGCGAGATCTTCGACGCTGCGCTGGGCGTGCTGGCCGAAAGGCTGGCGCGCGCGGCGCTCGATCGCGAGCCGGTGGCCGAAGGCGGCTGGGGCGAGCGTTTGCGCGGACTGGGAATTGCGCTCGGCGTGCGCGGCGAGGCCGAGGACAGCCCGCGGCAGTCTGCAATGCGCGCACTCGCCGAACGGCTGGACAACGACATACGCACAACTGCGGACCGCCTGATTGCGCTGCACGGACTGGGCGGACATGCCGCTGCCGAGATCCTGACCAGGCTGGCCAAGCACTATGCGTTGCGCGAACGGCTGAACGAGGGCAAGGCGGCCGCGCTCGGCGGCATGGTCACCGGCGCACTGGCGGGTCTGAAAGCCGATCTGGCGAGCGGCGGGCTGACCTTCGGCGCCGGCTTGCTCGTCGGCGGCGTGCTCGGTGCGCTGGGTGCCGCTGGCCTCGCGCGCGGCTACAACCTCGCGCGTGGCGCCGGTGTCACCACGGTGAGCTGGACCGAAGAAGTCCTGGACGAGCTTGCAGTGTCCTCCCTGCTCGCCTATCTGGCCGTCGCGCACTACGGCCGCGGCCGCGGCGACTGGGCGGCGTCGGAGTACCCGGCGCACTGGCAGGCCACGGTCGCGGCGGCGTACGCGCAGCAGCAGGAAACGTTCACGCATATCTGGGCCCTGCGCGGCGATGCCGACACGACCGGCGCCATCGGATCCGCGCTGAAGGACGCGCTGGCAGTGGCGGCCGGCGATGCGCTGCAGCGCCTGTATCCCGAGGCCCGGCTCGACTTAGGCGGCGTCGACGCTCCGGACTGATCGCCGCCGCGCGCGCCTTTTTTGTTACCATGCACCGGTGATTGGTGCCGCTCGGCCCTTTCGGGATGCGCGTCGTGGAGATCGTGGATGGACCTGTTTTTGCAATGGCGTAACGCGCTAGCCCGCGTACTCGAGCAGACCCTCGAGCGGCTCTCGCTCTACCTGCCCAACGTGCTTGGCGCGTTCCTGCTCCTGCTCGTCGGCTGGGTCGTGGCGCACCTGCTGCGGGCGGTCGCGGTGCGGGTGACGCTGCTGGGCGAACGCGCGCTGGCACATATCGCCGCCAGCCGCGGCGCAGCGCCGGCGCGCCTGACCGGAGCGTCGGCCAAGATTCTTGGCAGTGTCGTGTTCTGGGTGGTAGTGCTGTTCTTCCTTACGGCCGCGACGCAGTTGCTGGGCCTGCATACCTTTGCTGCATGGCTGGCGCGCGTGGCAGATTATCTGCCGACGGTGTTTGCGGGGGCGCTGATCATCGTTGCGGGTTTCCTCGTCAGCCGCCTCGCGCGCGAGGTGGTGGAGGCGGCCGCCGCCAGCGCGGGAGAGCGCCAGCGTGCGCTGTTCGGCCGCGTGGTGCAGGCGGCCATTCTCGTCACCGCGATACTCGTCGGCGCCGAGCAGATCGGCATCAGGGTCACTTTCCTCGTCATTCTTGCGGCCGGAGCCGGCATTGCGCTGGTGGGCGCGGTGGCGCTGGCGCTGAGCCTGGGCTCGCGCGATTACGTCGCCAACCTGATCGGCGCGCACTATCTGCGCCAGCGCTACAGCGTCGGCCAGCAGGTCCGCGCCGCAGGCTACGAGGGCCGGATTCTGGAACTCACGGACACGGCTGTTGTGCTCGAAACCGCCGAGGGCCGCGCGAGCCTGCCGGCGAAAGTGTTCAACGAGCAGGCGATCGTATTGGTGGTGGGCGGCGCGCGCGATGCCTAGCAGCGAAGATCTCAGCTACGCGTTTCTGGAAGCGCATCCGGCGGACGCGGCGCGCGTGCTCGAGCGGCTCGCGCCGGACGCGGC
>JAENXP010000782.1 GCA_016649475.1 Burkholderiales bacterium
CCTTGCGCTGTGCCGATTCGATCGAGCGCGACACCCATGAACTCTCGATCGCTTCGCCCTCGGGCATTTTCAACCGTTGCATGATGGCTTTCACGCGATCGCCGGCAAAAATGCGCAGCAGCGGATCCTCCAGCGACAGGTAGAAGCGCGAGGACCCCGGATCGCCCTGGCGCCCGGCGCGCCCGCGCAATTGATTGTCGATGCGGCGCGACTCATGGCGCTCGGTGCCGATAATATGCAGGCCGCCGGCGGCGATGACCTTGGCGTGCAGCTGCTGCCACTCCTCTCTCAGGGTCTGGATCCTGCGCTCTTTCTCCGCATCTTCCACACCCTCGGTAGCGCGCAGCAGGTCGATCGTTTTCTCGACGTTACCGCCGAGCACGATGTCGGTGCCGCGGCCGGCCATGTTGGTGGCGATGGTGACCATCTTCGGCTGCCCCGCCTGCACCACGATTTCAGCCTCGCGCGCGTGCTGCTTGGCGTTGAGCACCTGGTGCGGCAGCTTCTCCTTCTCCAGCATGCCCGAAAGCAACTCGGAATTCTCGATCGAGGTGGTGCCCACCAACACCGGCTGATCATGCTCGCAGCAGTGCTTGATCGCCGCAATGATGGCGTCGTTCTTTTCGTTTATGGTCTGGTAGACAAGGTCCTCGCGGTCGTCGCGGACCATCGGCTGGTGCGTCGGCACCACCAGCGTTTCCAGCCCATAGATTTCCTGAAACTCGTAGGCCTCGGTGTCCGCCGTACCGGTCATGCCGGCAAGCTTGCCGTACATGCGGAAATAATTCTGGAAGGTGATGGTGGCAAGCGTCTGGTTCTCGTTCTGGATCGAGACGCTTTCTTTCGCCTCGACCGCCTGGTGCAGGCCATCGGACCAGCGCCGTCCCGACATCAGACGCCCGGTAAATTCGTCGACGATTATCACCTCACCGTCCTGCACCACGTAATGCGTGTCGCGCAGGAACAGGTGGTGCGCGCGCAATGCCGCGTACATGTGGTGCATCAGATTTATGAAGGAAGGCTCGTAAAGACTGCGCCCCTGCGGCAGCAGCCCGACGCGCGCGAGCAACTTCTCGGCGTGCTCGTGGCCCGCTTCGGTCAGCAGCACCTGGCGCGACTTTTCGTCGACGGAGAAGTCGCCCGGACCGTCTTCTTCCGCCTGGCGGACCATCAGCGGCGCGACCTCGTTCATGCGGTAATACATATCGGTGTGATCTTCGGCCTGGCCGGAGATGATGAGCGGCGTCCGAGCCTCGTCGATCAGGATCGAGTCGACCTCGTCTACGATGGCGAAATTGAGGCGGCGCTGATGACGGTCCGCCGCCTGCATCGCCATGTTGTCGCGCAGGTAATCGAACCCGAACTCGTTGTTGGTGCCATAGGTAATGTCGGAGGAGTAAGCCTGCTGCTTTACGTCTGCCGCGCTCTGCGACAAGTTCACTCCTACCGAAAGACCGAGGAAACGGTAGACGCGGCCCATCCATTCTGCATCGCGGCTGGCGAGGTAGTCGTTCACCGTGACAATGTGCACGCCCAGGCCAGCCAGCGCATTCAGGTAAGCCGGCAGCGTGGCGACCAGGGTCTTGCCCTCGCCAGTGCGCATCTCAGCGATCTTTCCGGCATGCAGGATCATGCCGCCGATCAACTGCACATCGAAATGGCGCATGTTGAGCACGCGCTTGGCCGCCTCGCGCACCACGGCAAATGCTTCAGGCAAAAGGTCGTCCAGCACTTCGCCCTTGGCCAGCCGCTCCCGGAA
>JAENXP010000288.1 GCA_016649475.1 Burkholderiales bacterium
CGGTTGATCCGGCTGATCAACGACATACTGGACATGGAGAAAATCGAGTCGGGCAAGATGAGCTTTCAGTTGCAGGTGGTCGATCTCATGCAATTGATCGAGCAGACGGTCAAGGCGAACGAAGGCTACGCGGCGCAGCACGATGTGCGGCTGCAGATCGCTGCGGCCCGGCCCGGAGCCAAGGTGCACGCCGACAGCGACCGCCTGGCGCAGGTGCTGACCAACCTGATCTCGAACGCGTGCAAGTTTTCGCCGGCGCAAAGCAGCGTGGAGATTGCCGTAAGTGAGCACGGTGAACGCGTGCGCGTCGACGTGGTCGATCACGGTCCGGGCATTTCCGAGGCTTTTCGCGGACGGATCTTTCAGAAGTTCTCGCAGGAAGATTCCTCGGACATGCGGCGCAAGGGCGGTACCGGGCTGGGACTATCGGTTTCCAAGGCGATCATCGAAGGGCTGGGCGGCGAGATCGGCTTTGCGACCGGATCGAACAAAGGCAGTACGTTTTATTTTCTACTGCCGCTGTGGCACGAACCCCAGAGTGCCGCCTGATCGAGGTTATTCAGTCAGCGGCGGCGAACATCACATAATAGTAAGGAGCGGACGTGTCCAGGGAACTGAAACGCATACTTTACGTCGAAGACGATGCCAGCATTCGCACCATCGCGGTGACAGTGCTGGAAGCAGTTGGCGGGTTTACAGTAATCGCCTGCAGTTCGGGGAAAGAGGCATTGGCGGCGGCGCCGGGGGCCAATGCCGACCTGATTCTGCTCGATGTGATGATGCCTGAAATGGACGGGCCTGCGACGCTTGCAGCGCTGCGGGCGATTCCTGAGACGACGCGAACGCCCGCGATATTCATGACCGCCAAGATCCAGGCCAGCGAAGTACTGCATTACAAAAATCTCGGCGCACTCGAAGTCGTTGCCAAGCCCTTTGACCCAATGACGCTGTCAGCGCAAATCGGTGAAATCTGGCGCCGGTCCGTTGCTTGAGTCAATCGAAACGCCCGGCGGTAGCTTAGGCAAGCTCGTCCAGCTGCGAGATCATGTGGTCGGGGGGGGTGTCGGCAAAGGCGGTCTCGTCACATTCGCCTCCGCGTATGATGGCCACCTGCATGCCGGCAGCGCGCGCGCCGAGCACGTCGGCCCGGCTATCGCCGATGAAAAGCGCGTCGCCGGCGTTGCCCCCCCAGTTTGACAAGACCCGCAATATGCCTTCAGCCCTGGGCTTCATATGGGTCACATCGTCCCGGCTAACGACCGGGGATAGGAAATTGGCGAAGTCGAAACGCGTCAGCGCGCTCGCCAGTGCCTCGCGCCCCACATTGCTGACCATGCCCACCTGCGCACCCCCGCCCGCGAGCCGGCGGAGCAGTTCCGCTGCACCGGGTCGTGGCGACCACCTGCTCAGGGCGTCGAAATCCCAGCGGTCGTAGATTGGACACAGCGCCTGGCGCAGTTCTGCCATGCGTCCTTGCTGCGCCAGCAGGTCGGCTGCCGTATTCCACATGCCGGCGTAATTGCATTTGGTGAACTCGTCGCCGCCAAACCCAAGCGCGGCGTAGGCCAGGCGCAGTTCGTCTTCGGCCGGCTTGAGCTGCCATTGGAAATCGACCAAGGTGCCTTCGAAGTCGAATATGGCCGCCGTGTATGCCTGAGCCGTAGCAGGGGATAGGAGATTGAGCCGCACGAGCCGAAGTATCTTCCGTCATACGCTGCTGCGCAACGGACTATTCCTGGGGCATAATTCGCCAGCGCGCCACGCATGCGTGGTATTGCACGAGCAGGCCGCAGCACCGAACAGCCGGCCCACCGCGCTTGCGCGGTGCGATGGAGCCGCCGTCCACCAGGAAGAACCTCGGATGCAGCTGAATTATTATATTTATTACCGGGTCGCTCCGTCCGATACGGCGCGTGTGCGCAGCGTGGTCGAGGCAGTGCAGTCGGCGCTGGCGCAGGAAACAGGCATACAGGGCCGTTTGCTGCGGCGCGACGATGAATCGTCCACCTGGATGGAAATATACGAAAGTGTCGCCGATCCGCTGCGCTTCGAGGCGGCGCTCGAGCGCGTGTTGGCGCGGTACAACTTCGATGGCTGCCTGGCAGCGGATTCGCGCCGCCACACCGAACGCTTCCGCACTTTCTGACGCGCCTGTGGCCGATCGGTGAAGGCGGCAGGCTAGGAACCGCGTTCTCGCAGCTCTATTTCCTCGCGCTGGCCGAAGCCTGCTGAATTGTCGATAAAGTAAAGCCGCTCCGGCACGAGCTTGTACCAGCGCACCTTGGCCAAGGCCTTGATTATCGAAGCCGGAGCCTGCCCGAGCTTGCCGACAATCGGAAACTTCGCGCCGTAGAGGCCGCGGGCCTCTTCTTCCTCCATGCCGGCAAGCATGGAGACGATGCCCTCCATTTGCACGCCTTTGATTTCTCTCCAGTCCGCGTAATCCGCTTGAATCGTGGCCGACGCCCGCGGGTTCCCGGCAAGGTTGCGGCCGTGCCGGCTGGATGGCGAGGAGAGGAAGTAAAACGCGAACTCTTCGTTTGCGTAGAACACCGCTGCCGCCCAGACACCTTCGTCGCCGTGGCTGGCCAGGGTCATTACGTGGTGCTGGCGCAGGTAGCGCTGCACCTGTTCGCGCAGCCCAGCCTGCATCAGGGATGCAAGTTCAGGGAGTCGGCGGAGGGCGCCGTGTTGATGTCCGCGGCCTCCGGCCCGCTCTCGTGCAGGCGTTTGAGCCGGTAGGCGAGCTGCGGGCGCGTCAGGCCGAGCATCCGCGCCGCGGATGAAAGATTGCCGCGCGCTTTGTCGACGGCCGTTTCGAGCAGCATGGCCTCGACCTGATCCAGCGTCAGCACCCCATTGAAAACCGCGTCGCACAAGTTCCTGCTGCTCTCGGCGCGATTGACTCCAGGCGCGCCGTTGGTATCCAGGCCGAACTCCCGCGCGTGCTCTTCGGAACAGGGGGAGAACAGGTGGGTTACCTCGATGCGGGTTCCGCTCGGCGCCAGGATCACGCCGCGCTCGACCATGTTCTGCAACTCGCGGATGTTGCCCGGCCAATCGTAGGTGAGCAGCGCCCGCTTTGCCTTGTCGGTGAATCCGCGCAGCTTCTTCGCGTGTACCACCGAATACTTCGCCAGGAATCGTTTGGCCAGCAGCGCCACGTCCTCTTTGCGTTCCCGCAGGGGCGGGATATCGATCTGGTAGGCATTGAGCCGGTAATACAGGTCTGATCGCAGCCTGCGTTCCTTGACCAGCTGCTGCAAATCGGAGTTGGTCGCCGCCACCAGGCGAACGTTGATCTTGCGCGTCTTCTGGTCGCCCAGACGCTCGAGCTCGCCTTCCTGCAGCACGCGCAGCAGCTTGCTCTGGGCCGCGAGCGGGAGGTCGCCGATTTCGTCGAGAAACAGCGTGCCGCCGTCCGCCCGCTCGAAGCGGCCCGGGCGGGAGACGAGTGCGCCGGTGTAGGCGCCTTTTTCGACGCCGAACAGTTCCGACTCCACCAGATCGTGCGGGATGGCGGCGCAGTTGATGGCGACAAAAGGCGCGTCGCGGCGCGGACCCATGTCGTGCAGGGAGCGCGCGAACAGTTCCTTGCCGACACCCGTTTCACCGAGCAGCAGCACGGTGATCCGGTTGTCTGCGGCCTGCTTGAGCAATTCGTAGGCGGCGCGAAAGCTGGGCGAATCTCCGACCATGTCCGCCGGCAGTTTTTCCTTCTCGCCTATGCTGGAACGCAGCTGCACCACCTGGGTCTGCAAATCGAACAACTGGTCGGCGATCGATTCGCGGTTGGAGAAATGCTTGTACTCCGTGGCGTCATCCCACTCCTCTATGGGTTTGCCGACGATCCGGCAGTTGACGTGACCCATGCCGACGCACTCGACTTCCTTGTAAAGGATGGGCCGGCCCATGAAGGCCGAGGTGTAGCCGCAGGCGTAGCCGATCTGGGTCCAGCACACCGGATCGGTGTGAATTCCGTAGTAGTGCCGGTGCCACTGGCCCTCCCAGGAGTTTTCCCACAGGAACTCGCCGTAGAATTTGCCGGCGACGCGATCCAGTTCAAGCCTGATCGGCGTAACCCGGACGATGCCCTCCAGGGTGTGCAGCTGCGGGCCCGTCATGAATGCCTCCAGGTCGCTGGAGTTCTGCGCACGGATGCGCGCGAGCTCGGCGTCGCGCACGCCCGACGCATAGCCCATGCGCGAGAGCAGCCCCTGGGCGCGGTCCATGCCCAGGGTATCGATGAGTTCTTTGCGCAGCGATGCCTGCGCCTCGGCGTGAACCAGAAGCATGCGGTGTTCGTGCAGCCAGATTTGACCGGTCTCTGCACAAAAATGCACGCGCGCACGCAGATCGTCGCTGTCTGCTGACGCCACGCTACGAAGCTTGACCATGGTCGAGCCCTCCTCCGAGTAGCGATTGGGTGCTTTCATCATGCGCTTTGCTTTGATCCAGATCAAAGGAAAATGATACGGACGCCGATTTTCGCGGCGCGCCCGGTTTCACGGCGATTGACCATATGATCAATTTGTCCCGGTCCGACGA
>JAENXP010000767.1 GCA_016649475.1 Burkholderiales bacterium
CATCCGGCTCAGCGCGGCCCGGCAGCAGACTGACCTGAACAAAGGATTCGCCCGTCGAGACAACTGCCTGCGACCGGGTTGAATCAGGCGCGAGCACTGGCAAAAACACCAGCGCCGCGTAAACCAGCAAGCTTCGCGAGATCATCATGCGACACAACATACACCAACCGACATTCCCCATATGAACCGGCAACCAGACCGCAGTTTGGGTCATTTCGGTTTTCCTGACAAGGCTGAGCCGGCGGCGGTGCGAAAAAAGCTCTCCATGAGCCAAAATGCTCCGCGGCACGCCCGAGAGTGTCGATTTGGTGGTGATCAAGACGCACCTCTCCCGTGGCTTTGGCTGCAACGCATGACAAACGGGCGCGTCACGCCGGCGCAGGATCAGGCGGTGGCCGCAATTGCGCGATCAGCCGCAGGATCTCGGCGAATAGCATCCTCGGCACGGCCACCTCAGCCATCTGGAAGGCGACATAGCGGCCATGGCGGACGACCTTGGCTCCAATCTTGACCAATTTCTCCCGCAGCGTGGTCAGCGTCCAGTGCTCGACCTCCTTCGGCAATGCAAGCGTCCGCATGAAGTTGCCCAGATTGTAGGCCAGGGCATGAAGCTGGAGCCGAACCTCGTTGTTGCGGAACTTGCTGCATGACAGCCGGGTCCACTTGATGGCGTATTTGCCTTCCTTGATGTACTGCTCCGCTGTCCCACGGTGATTATAAAACGCCACCACCCGTTCGGCGGGCCGCGACAGGTTGGTGACGATGAAGCCGACGCGGGGGAACAACTCGCCGGGGTGCCATTCCACCTTGGCGACGACACGGCGGGCCTTGTCCCAGCTTTTGGCCCGATAGCTGAAGCTGGCGTAATAGCGCCGCACATGGTTCGGCGGGCGGCCAACGGGTCGGGTCAGCAGGTGGGCAATGCTTTCCTGAAGAATTTGGTTCTTCGGCAACCGGATCGCGTAGAGAAAACCCTCACTTTCCAGGAACTCGTAGATGTCCGGTGCGGCAAAGGCGGCGTCCCCTCGGAAGTAGCGGCGCAGGTTCCGTTCCCGATAACGCTCAACGACCGGTTCCAGAACCTCACGCCAACCATCGGCGCTGTGGACATTGCCGGGGCGAAGGGAACACCGCTCCAGATCGCCGAACTGGTTGAACAGGAATAGCGGATGGTAGCAGGTGCAGCCGAAGTGACCATTGTACGCCGTTCCCTCTTGTTCGCCATGGGTCGGGCTGACGCTGCTGTCCATGTCGAGGATGATCATCTTCGGTGGGCGGCGGTCATGAACCTTGTCGATCCACGCCCCGTTCATGTCGGTCAAGGCTTCAATGTTCACATCGCTTGCCAGAAGCTCCGTCTCAAAGCGCCCCATCTGGCTGGTGGACGCAGCCTGTCTGTCCACGGCCTTGCCACCAACAATCCACCGCATGGCAGGATCACGTCCGAGACGGTCGGCGTCGTTTACGTCCTCATAACCACCAAGGCGACCAAACACCGACTGACGGAACTGCCCCGTCATGCCGTGCCATCCGTTCTTGCCGGTACGGCTGTCCTGAAAAATATCCCCGGCAACCTCGGTCAGGCCAAGGGCATCATCAAGCTCCCGATAGGCCAGCAACCCGCCGTCAGAGGTGATCTTGGAACCGTGAAATTCCAGCTTCAGGCGGCGGTCGAAATCGACTCGAAGTTCGTCCCGTTTCGATTCACCCATCGGATGTGCCATACAAGCCGCTCCGTCAATGCCTCAACATATTGATTCTTATAGCAGAATCTTCATTTCATGGCATTGATTAACGAGTTCATCTGGGAA
>JAENXP010000733.1 GCA_016649475.1 Burkholderiales bacterium
CCGGCGATGAGCTTGGCGTCCGGACCGTGAGTGTTGAGAAGGTCGCAGGCCTCGGCCAGGGTCGCCGGGCGCGCGTATTCGAATGGTGCGGCTTTCATGCCCCAATGATGCCCTGAATCGGGGTCGCCTGACTACTGTCGAGCTTCTGTCGAGCTTCATTTCTACTGCAGCCGCACGCAGCGGACGCTGCCGCAAGTGTAGGCATGCACACCCCGCTGTGCGCGCTCAAACGTAAGCCGGTCCCTCGATCACCGGATGCTTGTGCAGAAATTCTTCGTTTACTTCGAGTCCCAGCCCCTTGCCCTCCAGTGGGCGCACGCAACCGTCTTTCCCCAGCTCGTAGGGCCTGCTCACCAGTTCGTCGCGAAACAGGTTGCCCTTGGAAACATCGCCCTCGAAATATCCGCCGTTGTCGATGGCGCAGAGGAAATGGATGGTCGCGGCCATGTTCAGGCCGGTCATGGAACTGTGCGGATTGATCGGCAGCTTCCATGCCGAGCCGAGCGCGGCGATGCGCAAGGCCTCGGTGAGGCCGCCGGTCTTCGACAGGTCCGGCTGCAGGATGGTGATGGCGCCATCCTCGATAACGCGGTTGAATTCAAAGCGGGTGTAATGGTTCTCGCCGGCCGCCAGCGGCGTGAGGCCATAGCCCTTCGCCTCGATGTAGCTGCGATAGTCGTGCGCGGGGAACGGCTCCTCGAGCCAGCCGACGCCGTACTCATCCATGCCGGGCATGGCCGCGCGCGCATCTGCAAGGCTGTAGCCGGTATTGGCATCCGTGAGCATGACCAGATCATCGCCAAACGCCTCGCGCACTGCCGCAATCCGCGCGAGATCGCGCTTGGGCGTATCGCCGACGCGCAATTTGACCGCCTTGTAGCCCATTGCGAGCAAGGGCCCGGCCTCCTCCACCAGCTTGGCCGGATCCTGATAGCCCAGGGATACTCCGCCTGCGTACGCCGGCACCGGCTTCGCGCTGCCGCCCAACAATTTGTACAAGGGCATTCCCGCCGCCTGACCGCGTATGTCCCACAGGGCGAGATCGATGCCGCTCATGGCGATGCAGCAGCCCGCACCCATGCCGTGGCTGCCCAACTGCATTTTGTAGATTTTCTGCCACACGCCGGTCACATCGCTTGCGTCCATCCCCAGCACCAATTGCCTCAACGTGGTGTTGACCAGGTGCGCTACGGCGCCGGGGCAGCGGCCGTGATGCGATTCGCCCCAGCCGACGAGACCGCTGTCGGTCGTCACTTTGATCACCACCGCGTCGCGCTTGACCGACAGGCCGATGCCCAGACTGACTTGGTTTTCAGGCGCGACGGGAAACGAAGTGGGGTAGGCTTTGATGTCGATGATGCGCAGTGAGCTGCTCATGTTTTCTCCGCTAGTCTTGGTTGGTGGAAGGCCGCCAGGTCTATTCGCACAGCGAACGCAGATTGGTCCTCATTGCGCACTTCGGCGGGCTTGTCGCCGACCGAAGGAACGGGTGTTCAATGCTTTTCACGCTCCGCCGCGCAGGCTGCGCAAAATACGGCGGCCGGATCGGCTTCGAGCCGTTCCGCTTCCATTTCAATCTGACACTGGCAACACACTCCATAGCTGCCGGACTCTATTCTGCCCAGAGCGGCTTCCAGCTTGCGCTTTTGCAGCTCGAGGCGCGCCTGCAAGCCTTTGGCCATCGCCTGCTGCTGCATTGCATCCATGCGCGAGACTCGGCCCATGCTTGATTGATCCAGCTCGACGGTGCCGGCCGCGGTCCCCGCCTGCGCGATGCCTTCGATCAGCTGCCGCAACTCGGAACTCAACCGTCCATGAAATCTGGCGGCGTAGTCCTTAACCACGATGGTCCGGGGGCTGGACCTGCGCGTCCACCGCGCCTTCTCCAAGAAGCACGGAATTGTGCTCGC
>JAENXP010000022.1 GCA_016649475.1 Burkholderiales bacterium
CGCATAGGAGCCTCGAACCAAAATAGAGTAGAGGGCTGAATCATATAAAGTCTAGCATGCTTTTTATAGACTTCATTAAATTTAGCACCTAATCCGTTCAATTAGCAAGTTATTATGTCTCGCTTAGCTATCCTGCGCTACCCCGATGCCCGCTTGCACAAGATTGCGGCCCCTGTTGCCGAGGTAGACGACAGTATCCGCAGCCTGGTCGCCAACATGGCCGAAACCATGTATGCCGCACCGGGTGTAGGTCTGGCGGCCACCCAAGTAGACGTTCATAAACAAGTAATTGTCATCGACGCGTCCGATACTCGGGACAAACTGCTTACCCTGATAAACCCGGAGATCATCGCCGCCATGGGGGAGGCTGACTGCGAAGAAGGCTGCCTGTCGGTGCCGGGCATTTACGAGAAAATCGCGCGCGCCGAACATATCGTCGTGCGTGCGCTGGGGCTGGACGGCCGGAGTTTCTCCATGCAAGCGGAGGGGCTGCTAGCCGTATGTATCCAGCACGAAATGGATCACCTCAAGGGTCGGGTTTTCGTCGAGTATCTATCGCGCCTGAAGCAGACCCGCATTCGCGCCAAGATGACGAAGCAGCAGCGCCAGAGCGCCTGATCTGCCGTCGCCTCCGCGCATGCGCCTCATCTTCGCCGGCACCCCCGAGTTCGCCGCGCGCGCCCTGGCCGAGCTGCACGATGCCCGGCACGAGATCGTATTGGTGCTCACTCAACCAGACCGGCCGGCGGGGCGGGGGCTCAAACTTGCCCCCAGCGCGGTAAAGGCCCTCGCGCAAGAGCGCGGCCTCGCGGTGCGTCAGCCCGGCAGTTTGAAAGATGCAGAGACGCTGGAAGTGCTGCGCACGGCCGGCGCTGATCTCACAGTGGTCGCAGCCTACGGACTGATACTGCCACCGCCGGCGCTGTCGGTTGCACGACTTGGCGCAATCAATATCCACGCGTCGCTGCTGCCGCGCTGGCGCGGCGCAGCGCCGATCCAGCGCGCCATTCTCGCCGGCGACGCGCTCACCGGGATCTCCATCATGCAAATGGACCGGGGCCTGGATACCGGCCCGATACTCGCCGCCGAGCCCGTGGCCATCGACGCCGACGACACCGGCGCGAGCCTGCACGCCAAGCTCGCGCAACTTGGCGCACGCCTGATCGTGGACACGATCGCGCGGCTCGAATTCGGCCAGCTCCATGTTGAGCCCCAGGCGGAAGCCGGCGCGACGTACGCAGCAAAGATTACCAAGGCGGAAGCCGAAATCGACTGGCGCGAGGGAGCAACGGAGATCGAACGCAAGGTACGCGCGTTCGATCCTCTGCCAGGCGCGTCCACGACGATTAGAAACACAGCGCTGAAAATCTGGAGTTCCCGGGTAGTCGCCACAGAAGGCGAGCCCGGCGCCATACTGGAGAGCGGCCCCGGGGGCATAGTCGTCGCCTGCGGAACCGGGGCGCTGCGGGTGCGGGAATTGCAGCGCGCCGGCGGTAAACGCCTGCCCGCAGCCCAGTTCCTTGCCGGCTTCCCCTTGGCGCCTGGCGAGCGGCTTGAATTTTCAGCGAAGGCCACCATCTAAGTACCGGTGCAAAAACCTTCGCGAGGAAACCGGGAATGATCGGAAACTGGCTCAAGACCACCATCCTGATGGCCGGGATCGTGGCGCTGTTTGGCGTCGTTGGCGCCGCAATCGGCGGCGCCAACGGCATGCTGCTCGCACTTGCGCTCGGCGGCGTGATGAACGTCTTTGCCTATTGGTTCTCGGACAAGATGGTACTGCGCATGTACAACGCGCAGGAAGTCGACGCAGCGAGCGCCCCGCAGTTCTACGGCATGGTGCAGGAATTGTCGCAACGCGCCGGACTGCCTATGCCGCGCGTCTACCTGATCGACGAAGCGCAACCCAATGCATTTGCCACCGGGCGCAACCCCGAGCACGCTGCGGTAGCGGCTACGACCGGCATTCTGCAACTGTTGTCGGCACGCGAGTTGCGCGGTGTGATGGCGCACGAACTGGCGCATGTGCGGCATCGCGACATCCTCACTTCCACCATCGCCGCCACCGTGGCCGGCGCGGTCTCTGCCCTCGCCCAGTTCGGCTTCCTGTTCGGCGGGCGTGGCGACGGCGAACGCTCCAACCCGTTCGTAGGCCTGATCGTCATGATTCTTGCGCCGATCGCGGCAATGCTGATCCAGATGGCGATCTCGCGCGCGCGCGAATTCGAAGCCGACCGCGGCGGTGCCGAAATCTCCGGGGACCCGAACGCACTGGCAAATGCCCTGGAAAAGATGGACCGTTACGCCAAGGGCCTGCCCCTTGCCGCTGCCGAGGCGCATCCCGCGACGGCCCAGATGATGATCATCAACCCGCTCTCAGGCGGCGGCATCCAGAACATGTTCAGCACCCACCCCGCGACCGAAATGCGCATCGCGCGCTTGCGCGCAATGGCCTGATCCCAGGGGCTCGCCTGCGCGTGATGTCCTAAGAGCTTAGTTCAGAATTGCCACAATGGCCCTTCCCTCAGGGAAGTATGAGTGGAGGTCCCCCGAGGGGACTTTCCCCTCAAGGGGGATCGAGACCTCCGGGGCGTATCCTCTCATTTTGCAAATGAGCTCTGAGCCGGTTCTCTCGGCCGCCATCCCAGTGTAGGATGCGGAGTTCGTTTATCACCACGCCGGCATTGCTGCCGTCACAGCGGCAATGCCGCTTGTTCCCTTGTCCAGATCCGCAAACTTAGAGCTAGCGCTTTACACCGCCGGCGATGCCGTTGCGCAGGTGCGCGCCGGGCGCAGCCTGTCGGACGCGCTCGCGGGCCTGGAACCCGCCGCTGGCCTACGCGCCGCGGTGCAGGATCTTGCCTACGGCACGCTGCGCAACCTCGGTCTGCTCGACGCACTCCTGGCCGAACTGCTGCGCAAGCCGGTCAAGCCCGCCCTGCACGCCTTGCTGGTTTGCGCGCTGTACCAATTACGCGCTCGGCCGCGCACCGCCCATACCACTGTGGATCAGGCGGTGCGCGCGGTGTCGCGCCTCGAACCCGCGGCCAGGGGCCTCGCCAACGCGGTGCTGCGAAATTATCTGCGCGAGGCGGATGCGCTCGTAATGCGTTGCACCTCCGACAGCGCGCATTACTCCTACCAGCAGTGGTGGATAGAACGCTTGCGCAAAGCATGGCCACAATGCTGGGAATCGGTGTTGAATACGGGCAACCTCCACCCGCCCATGACCTTGCGCGTCAATCAGCGTCGCCTCACGGCCGAGCAGTATCTGGCCAAGCTGGGGGAACACGGCCTCGCCGGGGAGCTCATTGGAACGCACGCGATTCTGCTCGAGCGACCGCTGCCGATAGAGTCGGTTCCCGGTTTCGGCGCGGGTGAAGTTTCAGTACAGGACGCCGGCGCACAGCTCGCCGCGCCCTTTCTCGACGTTCAGCCGGGGATGCGGGTGCTCGATGCCTGCGCCGCTCCGGGAGGCAAGGCGGCGCACATCCTCGAGCTTGCCGATTGCGCGCTCACGGCATTGGACAGCGACCCGGTGCGCCTGCCGCGCATCAGCGACAATCTGACGCGGCTCGAGCTTAGCGCTCGCATCGTCTGTGGGGACTGCGCGTCGCCTGCGGCGTGGTCGGACGGCGGCTTGTTCGAGCGCATTCTGCTCGATGCGCCCTGTAGCGCATCGGGCGTGGTCAAGCGCCACCCCGACATCAAATGGCTGCGCCGCGAAAGCGACATCGCCCGGCTCGCCGCCACCCAGGGCCGGATGCTGGATGCGCTGTGGCAACAGTTGGCGCCGGGTGGTAAATTGTTGTATGCGACGTGCTCGGTGTTCCCGCAGGAAAACGCACAGACTATCGCGTCCTTCCTGGGGCGCAACGGCGCGGCCCGCCGGCTCCCGCTTGCCGGGCTCGACGAAGGACAATTGCTTCCCGACGCGCGGCATGACGGCTTTTTCTACGCGCTGCTGCAAAAATACTAGGTGCCCATTTTGAAATATCCGAAACGGCCTCCGTATCAGGGAAGCATGAGGGGGGGTAATCCCCGCATATTTCGATGAGCACTGGAACGTGAGCCTGCGGCTGCTGGTGTCGCTGCTGCTGTTGCTGGCGCTCTGCTGGTCAGCGCAGACACGCGCCGAAGACATCGAAATCAGCCATATTTCAATCGAAGCCAACGACGACGGCTACATTCTCGATGCGGACTTCGAAATCGACCTGAACCCGCGGCTGGAGGACGCCATCAACAAGGGCGTGGCGCTGTACTTCGAGGTCGAATTCGAGCTCACGCGCAAGCGCTGGTACTGGTTCGATGAACATCCCGTCAGCCGGCAACTGACGCTGCGCCTGTCGTATCACGCGCTCACACGTCAATACCGGATTTCGCGCGGAGCCCTGCACCAGAGCTTTTCCAGCCTGACCGACGCGCTGCGCGTGTTGTCGCGCGTGCGTTCCTGGCGGGTTCTGGAACGCGGGGAGGTGGGGGCCGGAACAGATTACGAGGCGGCGCTGCGCATGCTTCTGGACGTTACTCAGCTGCCCAAGCCGTTCCAGGTGAGCGCACTCACCAACCGCGACTGGAACCTCGCCTCCGAATGGCGGCGTTGGCCGCTGCAGATAAAAGCGCCGGTTACGGAGAAGGCGCCTCGATGAAATACGCACTCATCCTAAGTGTGCTGTTGGGCGCAGTCCTGTTGTTCCTGCTGGCGGCCGCGAGCGGCAACACTGCCCTGTTCTCGCGTCACTATGCGCTGCTGCTGGGTCTGAACGCGGCGCTCGCCCTGGCGGTGCTGACGCTGGTCGGCTATCAGTTGTGGGTACTCACCTCGAAGCTGCGCGCGCGCGTGTTCGGATCGCGTCTGACGCTGCGCTTCCTGCTGATGTTTCTGCCCATGGTGATCGTCCCCGGTGGCCTTGTCTATGTGGTGTCGCTGCAGTTCATGGCGAAAAGCATCGAATCCTGGTTCGACGTGCGCGTGGACAACGCGCTCGAGGGCGGGCTCAATCTCGGTCGCACCGCGCTCGATCTGCTGCTCACCGAACTCAACGGCAAGGCGCGACGCATGGCGCTCGAACTCGCCGACAAGACGCCGGCGCAGCAAGTGGTGCTGCTAGACCGGCTGCGCGAACAGGCGGGCGTCGACGACGCGCTGATCCTGTCCTCGGGCGGCAATGTGATCGCCAGCGCGAGCAAGGGCCTGGGCAAACTCTTGCCAGATCTGCCCAATACCATGATCCAGCGCCAGGCGCGGCAGAGCCGCGGTTACGCCGCACTCGAAGGCGCGCCCGACAGGGGTTTGAGTCTGCGCGTGCTGATGCCGGTGGCGGCGCTCAGTATCGCCGAGGACGAACGGCTGCTGCAACTGCTGCAAAAGGTACCGCCGACGCTGGCGCGGGACGCGGAGGCCGTGCAGGACGTGTACCGCGACTACAAGGAGTTGTCGCTGTCGCGCCAGGGACTGAAGGAGATCTACATCCTCACCTTGACGCTGACACTGCTGCTGACTTTGTTTTCCGCTACCGCCCTGGCATTCCTGCTTTCGGCGCGCCTGTCCGAGCCGCTGGCCCTGCTCGCCGCGGGAACGCAGGCAGTGGCGCGCGGCGACTACAGCCGTCGAGCGCAAGTCACCAGCAGCGATGAACTGGGCATCCTCACCCAATCTTTCAACAGCATGACCGAACAACTGGATGATGCGCGCAGCGCCGCCGAATCGCATCGCGCCGAACTGGAAACGGCCAAGGCCTATCTGGAAAACATCCTCGCCAACCTGTCAGCCGGCGTGCTGGTACTGGACGAGCAGTTGCGCCTGGGCACGGTGAATCACGGTGCCAGCGCGATCCTGCAGGAAACATTCGACGGCCTGAAGGGCCGGCTCCTGGCCGATTGGCCCAGGTTGCAGCCGCTGGCGCGAGCCGTCGTCGACGGGTTCAGACAGCACGGCGAGGACACCTGGCAACAGCAGCTGGAGCTGGCCGAGCGCATATTGCTGGTGCGCGGCTCGGTCTTGCCGCGCACCAGCGGCGGCGGCTATGTGGTCGTATTCGACGATGTCACCAAACTGGTACAGGCGCAGCGCGCCACTGCCTGGGGCGAGGTGGCGCGGCGTCTGGCGCACGAGATCAAGAACCCGCTGACGCCGATACAGCTGTCGGCGGAGCGTTTGCAGGCAAAACTTGCGAACAAGCTCGCGCCCGAGGACGCGGCCACGCTCAACCGCGCCACCGCGACCATCATCAACCAGGTCGCGGCAATGAAGGGAATGGTGGACGACTTCGCCGAGTATGCGCGCACGCCCGCGCCCGACCTGCAGCCGCTGGACTTGAACGCACTGGTACAAGAGGTGCTGGACCTGTACGAAAACGCCGGCGCGCTGGTGCGGCCCGCGTTGCAGGCCGGACTGCCGCAGGTGATGGGTGATCCGACGCAACTGCGTCAGGTGATACACAATCTGTTGCAGAATGCACAGGACGCGCTCGCCGGCGGCACCACCAGTGCGTGCATCGAAGTCGAAACAGAGCGCTCGGGCAACCAGGCCTGCCTCAGAATCAGCGATAACGGCTGCGGCTTCCCCGAAGCCATCATGGCGCGTGTGTTCGAGCCCTATGTGACCACCAAGCCCAAAGGCACCGGACTGGGTCTGGCGATCGTGAAAAAGATAATCGACGAACACAATGGCGCGATCAGATTGGAAAATCTCCCCGGTCAGGGCGCCAGGGTCAGTGTTTCGCTGCCGCTACAAACCGAAATGGCGAGGTCAAGCTAATGTCCCAGATACTGGTCGTCGATGATGAAGTCGGCATCCGCGAGCTTCTGTCGGAGATACTCGCCGATGAAGGCCATGCCGTGCAGCTGGCCGAAAATGCGGCGAGCGCGCGAACACTGCGCGGCGCCGAGCGCCCCGATCTGGTGCTCCTCGACATATGGATGCCAGATACCGACGGCATCACCCTGCTGAAGGAGTGGGCGGCGAACGGCCAACTTACTATGCCGGTGGTAATGATGTCCGGGCATGGCACCATCGAAACCGCGGTGGAAGCCACCCGCATCGGCGCCATCGATTTTCTGGAAAAGCCAATCGCCCTGCAAAAGCTGCTGGCCACGGTGAAACGGGCGCTGCGAAGCGAAGGCAGACAGACGCAGGCCGGGCTAACGCTGCTAAGCCTGGGTCGCTCCGCAGTCATAACCGATCTGCGCAAGCGCCTGGCGCAAATCGCCACACTGTCGGTGCCGGTGCTGTTGCGCGGCGAACCAGGCGTCATGCCGGAACTGTTTGCGCGCTACCTGCACCAGCCCAATACGCCCTGGATCGTTGCCGGCGCGGCACTGGCCGATGCGCCGCAGGATCTGCTGGCGCAGGCAGCGGGTGGTCTGATTTTCGTCGAAGAACTGGCAACGCTCTCGCGCGCGCAACAAAAGAATCTGGCATTCGTCCTGAGCAAACAGGAGAAAACCAAGACGCGGGTCGTCTCCTTCACTGCCGAGGCGCCGACGCGTCTCGCCGCCGAGCTCGGTTTCGACACGGCCCTGCTTGCGCGCCTGTCGGAACTCTCGCTGGTGCTTCCGGCGCTGCGCGAGCACGCCGAGGATATTCCCGATATAGCCGGCATTCTGCTGGCGCAGTTGGTGGAGGCCAGAATATGTCCTCCGCGGCATCTTTCCACCGCCGCGCTCAACGCCCTGCGCCAGTTTCATTGGCCGCGCAATCTGCAAGACCTGCAAAGCGCCGTGAAAAACCTGGCGCTCACTGCACTGGAGGAAGAAATCGGCGCCGTTGATGTGGAACGCGTGTGCGCGCAGTTTCACCCCTCCGCCGACCACCAGGTGTCACTGCCGGTCGAATCGCCGCTGCGCGAGGCGCGGGACATGTTCGAGCGCGCTTACTTCGAACATTTGCTGGCGCGCGAAGCCGGCTCGATCGCGCGCGTAGCCGAGAAAAGCGGCCTCGAGCGCACCCATCTGTACCGCAAACTCAGGGCGCTGGGTATAACGGCGGGTAGAAAGGAGGAATAGCAGGCCATTTCAGGATTGCCGAAACGGCCCCTGACTCAGGGGTGCACGGGGGGATATCCCTACTTTTCGCCATTTGCACCAGGCTTCGACTCTGCAGCGCGGGAAAAGAGCATAAAATGCGACCCATCCGCCTTTAATCTTCCGACTTGGCGCAGCCGGGTTCGTATCTCAGAGGAACAGCGTTGAAAATCATCATCCTCGGCGCAGGGCAGGTCGGGACCAGCGTAGCCGAAAGCCTTGTTTCTGAAGCCAACGACATCACCGTCGTGGACATCGATGGCGCGCGCCTGCGCCTGTTGCAGGACCGCCTGGATTTGCGCACCGTCGCCGGCAGCGCAGCTCATCCTTCGGTCCTGAAAAGCGCCGGCATCGAAGATGCCGATATGCTGATCGCGGTAACGCAGAGCGACGAAACCAACCTGGTCGCCTGCAAGATTGCGGCGCACCTGTACAACGTTCCCACCCGCATCGCGCGTATCCGCGCACCGCAATATCTCGCCAACGAGCATTTGTTCGAACCGGAATGCTTTGCGGTGGACTACGCCATCTGTCCGGAGCAGCTGATCACCGAGTATCTGGTCAAGCTGGTGCAGTTTCCCGAGGCGCTGCAGGTGCTGGAATTCGCCGACGGCCGCGTGAGTCTGGTGGCGGTGCGTGCCTTCGAGGGCGGACCGCTGGTAGGTCACCAATTGCAGGACATCCGCAAGCACATACCCAACGTGGACGTGCGCGTCGCCGCCATTTTCCGCGGCGACCGCCCGATCGTGCCAGAAGGAACGACTGTGGTCGAAGCCGAAGATGAAGTATTCTGCCTCGCCGCCAGCCAGAATATTCGCAGGGTAATGCAGGAGATGCGCCGCCAGGACAAGCCGGTGCGCAGGGTGATGATCGCCGGCGGGGGCAACATCGGCCTTAGGCTGGCGCGCGCGCTCGAGAACGACTATACGGTCAAAATCGTCGAGCGCGACAAGCGCCGTTGCGAAGAACTGTCCACGCGGCTCGATAAAGCGCTGCTGCTGCAAGGCGACGTCACCGACGAGTCGCTGCTCGAAGCGGAGAACGTCGAGGAGATGGATCTGTTCGTCGCCGTGACCAATAACGACGAGAACAACATCATGAGCTGCCTGCTGGCCAAGCGCATGGGCGCGCGCCGCGTTGTAGCGCTGATCAACCGGCGCTCATACGTGGACCTGCTGCAGTCGGGACAGATCGACATCGCCATCTCCCCGGCACAGGCAACCATAGGCTCGCTGCTGGCGCACGTGCGCCGCGGCGACATCACCGAAGTGCACTCGCTGCGCCGCGGCGCAGCCGAAGCGCTCGAAGCCGTGGTGCACGGCGATGCGGCATCCTGCCGCGTGGTGGGACGACAGATCGAACAGATCGAATTGCCCAAGGGCACGACCATCGCCGCCGTCGTACGCGGCGAGCAGGTGCTTATGGCACACCACGACACCGTGATCCAGAGCGGCGACCATGCCATAGTCTTCGTCACCAACAAGAAAATGGTACCCAAGGTGGAAAAGCTGTTTCAGGTCAGCGCGGGTTTTCTCTGAGATAACGGAACTCGCCTCTCATGGTTCGAGTATCTGCCGTACTCCACGTGCTGAGCGTGGTCATCATGATGTTTGCGCTTTGCCTGTTGTTTCCCCTCGTCTGGTCCTTTCTCCTGGGCGATGCCGCGCAGACCGCCTACGACGAAGCCATATTGCTGACCGCGTCCTCAGGGGTGCTGCTGTGGGCGGCGACGCGCAAGCATCGGCAGGAAATGCAGCCGCGCGACGGTTTTCTCCTGGTAGCACTGGTCTACACCATGCTGCCGGCCTTCGCCACTCTGCCGCTGCTGTTCTATCTGCCGGAACTGTCCTTCACCGACGCCTACTTCGAGGCCGTTTCCGGGCTCACTGCCTCCGGCGGGACAGTGCTCTCCGGCCTGGACGCGCTGCCGCCCTCGATCAATATCTGGCGTACCTTTCTGATCTGGCTCGGCGGCATGGGCGTGATCGTGCTGGCCGTGGCCATCCTGCCGCTGTTGGGTGTAGGCGGCAGCCAGATCTACAAGGCCGAGACCCCCGGCCCGATGAAAGACACCAAGCTGACCCCGCGCATCGCGGAGACCGCCAAGGGCCTGTGGCTGGTGTATTTCATGATCACCATTGCCTGCTTGCTCGCCTACCGCATCGCCGGCATGACTTGGCTCGACGCCATGATGCATGCGTTCACCACCATGGGTCTGGGCGGGTTCTCCTCGCACGACGCGAGCTACGCCTATTGGAACTCGCCTGCGATCGAAGCAGTGGCCATCTATTTCATGCTGCTGGCCGGCATAAACTTCGGCACTCATTTCCTCGCTTGGCGGCGATGGAGTTTCGGCCCGTACGCGCGCGACCCCGAGGCCGGTTTATATCTGCTGGTGGTGCTCGGCAGCGTCCTCGGCGTCGCGACATTCCTGCTCGCCAATCAGACTTATCCCGACTTCTGGACCGCGCTGCGCTTTTCCGCTTTCAACGTAATCTCCATCGCCACCACCACGGGTTACTCCAACGCCGATTTCAACCTGTGGCCGATTTTCGCGCCGGTGTGGATGTTGTTTCTGTGCAGCTTCGCCACCTGCTCGGGCTCGACCGGGGGCGGCATCAAGATGATCCGCGCCAGGCTGATGGCGCGCCAGGCGGTGCGCGAAATGACGCGCATCATCCATCCGCGCGCAGTGATCCCGGTGAAGCTCGCGGGTGCGACGGTGGAGAACAACATCATTTTCGCCATACTCGCGTTCATCCTGGTATATAACGGCGCAATCATCGCCATGACCATGCTGCTCGCCGCCTCCGGCCTGGATATCATCACTGCGTTCTCTGCGGTCATCGCCAGCATCAACAACACCGGCCCGGGTTTGAACAAGGTGGGACCGGCAACGACTTTTGCATCTCTGAACGACTTCCAAACCTGGATCTGCACCGTCGCCATGCTGCTCGGACGGCTGGAATTGTTCAGCCTGCTGGTGGTGTTCACGCCCGGATTCTGGCGCAGATAGGCCAGGGGCGACATGAGCCACGCAGTCCTTCGCGAAGGCGCGTTTCGCCCCCACCACTTCTCGCGTGAAAAGTCGCGCTCGCGTGGGCCTGGCGGCAGCGCGCGTCTTCCAGGGCGGATTTCTGACAAAGCGCCAGCTGCATGATATCTGCAAGAACTTGGCCAACGCAGACGTGCGCGCCGCAGCAAGTGAATACCCGCAGGTGATTGAGGAAATGTGCCGCATGAACTCGCCCGTGCACCACACCACGACCACCCGCACGGGCTTTCTCTGAGTTAAGACGAACGCCTCCCATGGTTCGAATTCCTGCTGTTCTCCACGTGCTGAGCGTGGTCATCATGATTTTCGCGTTGTGCGTGTTTTTCCCCCTCGCCTGGTCCTTTATTCTCCACGATGCCGCCGAAACAGCCTACGACGAAGCCGTTTTGGTAACCGCGTTTGCCGGCGTAGTGCTGTGGGCGCTCACGCGCAAGCACCGGCGTGAGCTGCAGCCGCGCGACGGTTTTCTCCTGGTGGCGCTGGTGTGGACCGTGCTGCCCGCCTTCGCCACCCTGCCGTTGCTGCTCTATCTGCCGGAACTGTCCTTCACCGACGCCTACTTCGAGACCGTTTCCGGGCTTACTACTACCGGGTCGACGGTGCTCTCCGACCTGGACGCACTGCCGCCCTCGATCAATATCTGGCGCACCTTTTTGATCTGGGTCGGCGGCATGGGTGTGATCGTGCTGGCCGTGGCCATCCTGCCGCTGCTGGGTGTAGGCGGCAGCCAGATCTACAAGGCCGAGACC
>JAENXP010000555.1 GCA_016649475.1 Burkholderiales bacterium
CGTCATGGACTACCTCGCCGAGGAGCAGGAGCGGGGGATCACTATCACGTCGGCCGCCACCACGCTCACCTGGCGCGGTCACACTGTCAATCTGATCGATACCCCGGGGCACGTCGATTTTTCCTACGAGGTGTCGCGCTCGCTCGCCGCCTGCGAGGGTGCGGTGCTGGTGGTCGACGCCTCGCAGGGCGTGGAAGCGCAGACTGTGGCCAACTGCTATACCGCGATCGAGCAAGGCGTCGAAGTGGTGCCGGTGTTGAACAAGATCGACCTGCCATCGGCCGACCCGGAAGGGGCGATAGGCGAGATCGAGGACGTGATCGGCATCGACGCCAAGGACGCGCTGCGCGTCAGTGCCAAGACGGGCGAGGGCGTACAGGACATACTCGAAGCGGTGATTGCACGCATACCACCGCCCAAGGGCGACCCCGATGCACCGCTCAAGGCGCTCATCATCGATTCCTGGTTCGACAACTACGTCGGCGTGGTCATGCTGGTGCGCATGATGGACGGCACGCTGCGCCCGAAGGACAAAATCCTGCTCATGTCCGCCGGCACCGTGCACCTGTGCGAGCAGGTCGGCGTATTCACCCCAAAGTCGCAGGCGCGCAAACAGCTGTTCGCGGGCGAGGTGGGTTTCATCATCTCCGGCATCAAGGAGCTGCAGGCAGCCAAGGTGGGCGACACCGTCACTCTGTCGGAGCGCCCGGCGAGCGCGCCGCTGCCCGGCTTCAAGGTGATCAAGCCGCAGGTTTTCGCCGGCCTGTACCCGGTCGAGGCCAACCAGTACGACGACTTGCGCGATGCGCTCAACAAGCTGAAACTCAATGACGCCTCGCTGCAATACGAACCGGAGGTGTCGCAGGCGCTCGGCTTCGGCTTTCGCTGCGGCTTTCTCGGTTTGCTGCACATGGACATCGTGCAGGAGCGGCTGGAGCGCGAGTACGACCAGAATCTGATCACGACTGCGCCGACGGTGGTGTACGAGGTGCAGATGCGCGACGGCACGCTGGAGCGCGTGGAGAATCCTGCCAGGATGCCGGACCTGTCACGGATCGAGGAAATACGCGAACCCATCATTACCTCGACGATTTTCGTGCCGCAGGAGCACGTCGGCGCGATCATGACGCTGTGTACGCAGAAACGCGGGGTGCAGAAGAATATGCAGTACACCGGGCGGCACGTGATGCTGACCTACGAGCTGCCGCTCTCCGAAGTGGTGATGGATTTCTTCGACAAGCTCAAGTCGGCTAGCCGCGGCTACGCATCGCTCGACTACGAATTCAAGGAGTACCGCGCCGCCGACGTGGTGAAGCTCGACATCCTCATCAACGGCGACCGGGTGGATGCGCTGTCGCTGATGGTGCATCGCGACAATAGCCGTTACCGCGGGCGCGAGTTGGTATCGCGTATGCGCAAGCTGATCCCGCGGCAGATGTTCGACGTCGCGGTGCAGGCGGCGATCGGCGCCAACATCATTGCGCGCGAGAACGTTTCGGCGCTGCGCAAGAACGTGCTGGCAAAATGCTACGGCGGTGACATCACGCGCAAAAAGAAACTGCTGGAGAAGCAGAAAGCCGGCAAGAAACGCATGAAACAGGTGGGCAACGTGGAAATCCCTCAGGAAGCGTTTCTTGCGATCCTGCAGGTTGATTAGCAGACCGTCTGAGAGTTGATGAAGCGGCCCCCGACTAAAAAGGGCATGAGGGTGGCTTTCAAATCGTAATGGGTTCTAGGAAACATAAATGAATTTTGCACTGCTGCTTCTCATTCTTCTGCTTGTCACCGGCATCTTCTCCGCCCTGGACGCAGTCTATTTTTCCAAGCGACGCGCCGCCGACGAGAGGGAACCGTGGTGGATCGAATATCCGAAGAGCTTTTTCCCGGTTATTTTGATCGTATTCCTGCTGCGCTCCTTCCTGGTGGAACCGTTCAAAATTCCTTCCGGGTCGATGATTCCAACTTTGCTGGTGGGTGATTTCATTCTGGTCAACAAATACACCTATGGCATCCGCCTGCCGGTGATCAACAAGAAGATCATCGACATCGGCGAGCCCCAGCGCGGCGACGTCATGGTATTTCGCTACCCCGATGATCCGTCGGTCGACTACATCAAGCGTGTCGTCGGCCTGCCCGGAGACAAGATCGCCTATGAAGGCAAGCGGCTCGTCATCAACGACATGGAAGTGCCGCTGCGGGACACCGGCGACTATCTGCTCAAAGACAAGATCCAGTACCTGAAACAGTACACCGAGACCCTGGGCAAGGTCGAACACCCTATCCTCCTGGACAAGAGCGAATCCAACGCAATGCCCTATGTAAAACAATTCCCCCACCGGGAAAATTGCATTTACAATAATAAGGGGTTGAAGTGTACGGTCCCGCCGGGCAGCTATTTCATGATGGGCGACAATCGCGATAACAGCAGCGACAGCCGGGTATGGGGTTTCGTGCCCGAGGCGAATATCGTCGGCAAGGCCTTTTTCATCTGGTTCAATTTCAGCGAGCTGAAGCGCTTCGGAAGTTTCAAATGAGGAGCTACGCAATCATGCGAAATAAGCAACTTGGGGTCAGTTTTCCGGTGATTTTTTTGATCGGCGTGATGCTCGCGCTGATTGCCGTGGGCGCCATGAAGGTCGGACCCGCCTATATGGA
>JAENXP010000709.1 GCA_016649475.1 Burkholderiales bacterium
GGAAAAGAAGAACAGCACGCAAGTGCAAGACAACAAACGGGGCAGGCGCCGCTTTCTGCAGAACTTGACGCTGACGTTTGCAGCGCTTCTGGTGCCGAGCTATCTGTTCGCGAAGAGCAGGCAGGAGAAGATCCTCGAATTGATCATCGGGGACTACAAACCTGCCGAGCACTACTACGGTATGGGAATCGACATCAGCAAGTGCATCGGCTGCGGGCGGTGCGTCGATGCGTGTAAAACTGAAAACGACGTTCCGCGCGAGCCGTACTTTTTCCGCACATGGGTGGAGCGCTATCGCGTTATGGGCGACGGGGAGACGATAGTGGACAGCCCGAACGGCGCGATCGACAGCTTCAAGTCGGAAGCGCGCGAACAGGAAATGGTGCGGTCGTTCTTTGTTCCGAAGCTCTGCAACCAGTGCGACAACCCGCCCTGCGTACAGGTGTGTCCGGTGGGCGCGACGTTCAAGTCGCCGGACGGGGTTGTCCTGGTGGACAAGGACTACTGTATTGGCTGCCGGTACTGTATCCAGGCGTGCCCGTATGGCGCCCGCTACCTGGACCCGGAGACGCGCACGGCCGAGAAGTGCACGTTCTGTTATCACCGCCTGGTGAAGGGACTGAAGCCGGCCTGCGTCGAGGTGTGTCCCACACAGGCACGGATATTCGGGGATGTGGAAAAAAAGGCCAGCCCGCTGGCGAGGTTCAAGCGGATGAACAAGATCGGTGTGCTGAAGCAGTCTCACAATACTGAACCGAAGGTTTTCTACGCGCACCTCGATATGGAGGTGAACTGACGTGGAAGAGATCGTCAATCATCTGCAGCCACTGCTGGACAAGATAACCGGGTACATCTACCCCAACGAGATCGAGCTCCATTGGGGCCTCCTCGTCGTGATTTATCCGTACTTGACGGGCCTGGTCGCGGGAGCGTTCATCCTCGCGTCCCTGGTCAAGGTATTCAACGTCAAAGCGCTGCAGCCGACCTACCGGATGTCGTTATTGACGGCGCTGGCGTTTCTGCTGATCGCGCCCCTCCCGCTGCTCGCGCACCTGGGGCATCCTGAGAGGTCGCTCGAAATCTTCCTCACCCCGAACACGAGTTCCGCCATGGCCATGTTCGGTTTCGTCTACGCGTGGTACCTCATGGCGGTACTGTTGCTGGAGATCTGGTTCGACTACCGCAAGGACATGATCTTGTGGGCCCGCCGGGACCGCGGGCCGATGAAGTGGCTGCGCAAGCTCATCTCGCTTTTCTCGAGCGATATCTCCGAACGCGCGCTGAAGTTCGACCAGAAAGCGCTCAAACTCATTACTATCGTCGGTATCCCGTCGGCGTTTCTGCTGCACGGTTATGTCGGCTTCATCTTCGGTTCAGTCAAGGCCAACCCGTGGTGGTCGACTCCGTTGATGCCGGTCGTCTTCCTGTTCTCTGCGATCGTCTCCGGGATCGCCATGGTCATGTTGATATACATGGCGGTGTCGTGGCTGCGCGGCAAGAAGATCGACATGCCGTGTCTGGACACCATCGCCCGCTATCTTCTGTACGCCTTCATCATCGACTTTTCGCTCGAGATGTTGGATCTGATCCACCGCATGTACGAGGCCGACGAGAGCTTCAAGAGCCTCGACTTCATGGTCAAGACCCGACTCTTCAATTCGCAGATCCTGGTCCAGATCATCTTCGGCACGCTGCTGCCCCTGGGTGTTCTGGCGTTGACCCAAGTTGTGCGGCTCACCGAGCGGGCTCGCAAGAACGCCTACGCCATCGCCGGGGTCCTGACTCTGATCGGGATCTTTGCCATGCGCTGGAACGTGGTCATCGGCGGGCAGCTCTTTTCCAAGAGCTTTCTCGGATACACGGTGTACAAGATGGACTTTGCCACCCGCGAGGGCATGTTAGCGGCGATCATCCTGATGGTGCTGCCGTTCTTCATCCTGTGGGGTCTGATTCGGATCCTGCCCCCGTGGGGGGAGGAAGAGGTGGAACCCGCTTCGACGGAACCGGGACCGCCGTCTCTGTCGTCCTGAA
>JAENXP010000475.1 GCA_016649475.1 Burkholderiales bacterium
CATCGTGTTTCGCGATACAGATACGCGCAATCATCTCGAAGGACAGCCGCAGGTAAATCGACTCTACAACGCTTATTTCGAGCAGACGGACCGCAAAGTCGGCTATCTGATGCGCGTGGGCCGACAGCTGGGCGCGGGCGGCGGTGTTTTTGGGCGATTCGACGGCGTTTGGGCGGGCTACGACGTGAATCCGACCTGGCGGGTCAACGGCGTTGTCGGCAGGCCCGTTGAATATGGCACCCCGCTAACGCGCAGCGTTCAGGGCGTCAGTGTCGATCGCCAGCCTCAGCTCGGCGAACCCGGACTCAGCGTCTACTATGTCGAACAACCGCTCGAGGGGCTCGACGACCGAAAGGCCGTCGGATTGGAAGGCAGATATTTCGACCAGCGCAGCACGGTCTACACCATGATCGATTACGACCTGAACTTCCGCAGCCTGAACATCGTGATGGCGCAAGGCAATTGGCGCTCCGATGCGGGAACAAGCTATTTCGCCAACATCGACCTGCGAAAGACGCCGCCGCTGAGCCTGCTCACGGCGCTGCCGGCGCAGCAGGTATTCGATCCCTTCACCGGGCTGCCAATATTCCTCGATTTGCGCACGGCGATCAGTACTACCGCATACAATCTTGGCGTCAGTGAAATGCGCAATCAGGCGTCGATACTTACCGCGACCTCGCGGCTTTACTCGATTGGGTTCAATCACCCCTTGACACCGCGTTGGCAGCTGGGCGCCGATTATAGGCTGGCAGACATAACGGGGACCGACGGCGTCGGTGCCATGCCGCCCCAGCCGGGCTCGGGCGCAAGCAATGTGTACACCGGCACGGCGCTTGGCACCAGCCTCGCGCTGCCGAACGACGCCCTGGTGCTGAACGCGAGCCTGATCGATAATCCGACCGCGTTCGGGCAGGCCTACAACTTGAGCTACGTCGTTCCATATAAAGCCTGGCGTTTCGACGCGAACTTTCGCTACTACGCGCAGAGCGACAACCAGGACCAGAAGCAGGCACGCATTTCGCCGTCGCTCAGGATAGCGTATAACTGGCGAGACAGCATCACGCTTGAATTTGAGGCGGGATACGAAAACGTAAACGAGACCGGGCCGCTGCGCGAGGTGCACTCGCGCCGGCAATACTTCTTCGGCGGCTACCGGTGGGATTTCCATTGACATGAACGCCTGCCCGACATGAACGCGCTAGTCGTTGCAGCGCTCGTTTTTTTCGCCGCGTGGCTGTCCGTACTCGTTTCCAGGAGCAGCGCGGCTGGCGTGCGCAAATGGCTGGTCTGGCTCGGCCCCGTCGTTACGGCGACAGCAGCAGGCGGCCTGTATGCCTGGTACGAAACACCAGCAGCTTCGACGGCGCTCGCCACCGCCACGCCCCGCTTCACCAGCAGCGCGACGGTGCTTGGCAAAAGCAGCGAACTCGACGAAATGGGGAGACAGCTCGCGAACAAGTTAGGCCAGGACGCGCAGCCGGCACCGGAGAGCGCCAAGCGCGATGCCGGCGACCTGCGCGAATTGTCCAAGCGCCTGGCCGAGAAGCTCGAACGTGATCCGCAAAACGGCCCGGGTTGGGCCTTGCTCGCCAGATCCTATTCGAATACGGGACAGTTCGGCGAAGCGGAGCAGGCCTTCGCCAAGGCGGCCAAATTGCAGCCCAACGATGCGTCGCTGTTTGCGGACTGGGCGGACGCGTACCTGAGTGCACATGAAGGCAAATGGGATCAAAGCGCCGCGGACATCGTGAAGCAGGCGCTGGCCATCGACCCCAAACTGCCGAAGGCGCTCGCGCTTGCCGGAGCCGAGGCTGGTGCGCGCGGGGACTACAAAGCCGCCGCGGATTACTGGACGCGTGCGAAAGCAGTCGTCCCTCCCGATTCTGCCGCGGCTCGCGAGGCTGAGGCGAACCTCAAGGAAGCGAAAGAACGCTCCGCCGCCAAAGGCTAGGGCGCGCCTCGGCCGCAATTCAGGGCCATTGCCGCTGCGCACCAGGCACTGGTCGCGCTGGTACGTTCAGCGGCGAGAAAAACTCCGGCTCAGCGTTTTCCGCCCGCCATTTGCGCGCTCTCGCGCAGCGCGCGCAGGCGCAACGTGGCGATCGGACCCAGCATGGCACCAACGCCGAGCGCGGTCCAGGCCCAGCCCCAGGCAGCGTCCGCGCGCGCACCACTGGCGCCCTGCCCCAGGTCGAGCACCATACCGAAAGCCCAGGGACTAACTGCGCCGACACCGAAGCCCAGCACCGAGCGCAGCGCAAACGCCGCCCCCAGGCAGTGTCCGGGCACGAGCTCGGTCATCGCAGTGGAATAAACCGAGGAGTCTCCGATCGCGGTCAGGTTATAGGCGATGGCCACGGCGACCACGATCCACGCCGGCGCGGCGATCAGCCAGCCGAAAGTGAAGGAACAGACCAGACTGGCAAGCGACATAAGCAGTATCACCGCGGTGCGCCCCCAGCGGTCTGAAAGCATGCCACCACCGATGCTGCCGGCGGTGCTGATGAGATAACTCAAGGCGGCAAACGCGATGCCCAGACTGGCAGTGCCGGCACTGGTTTCGCGCCCGTGCGCGAGCACCACGCCCAGGTAGGTCGGCATCCAGGCCCACATGCCCAGCAGTTCCCAGGAATGGAACACGTACGCCCAGACCGCGAGCATCGCGGGCTTGTTGCGCCACACATCGATTAGCGCGCGCAAGGGGTTCGCGTACCCGGCAGGATGCACCACATTGCGCGTGCCGCGCAGCACCCAGGCGGCGAGGAGACTGGCGGCAACCGGACCGAGCGCGCAGGCGACGAGTGCCGCACGCCAGCCGGAGGCGACGATCAGCAAGCTGGACAACCAGAGCGACGCAGCGTAGCCCAGCGAGGAGGCGGCAAGGTAATAACCCATCGCGCGGCCTCGCCGCGCAGCGGGAAAGCGCTCGGCGATCAAAGTCAGGCCGGGCGTATAGGAACCGCCCGAGCACAGCCCGGCCAGTCCGTGCAATAGCAGCGCCGAGACGAAGCCGTCGGCAAACAGGGAGAATGCCAGTCCGCTGACGCTGGCGGCGATGCAGGTTGCAAGAAAAGTGCGCTTCGCGCCGTAGCGGTCGGCAAGAAAACCGATGGCAAACAGTGATACCAGATAGCCGACGTGAAAGGCCGACTGGATCAGGCCCGCCTGCGC
>JAENXP010000550.1 GCA_016649475.1 Burkholderiales bacterium
CCTGCACAGATACTTATGAATAGTTCCACTATTTCTCGGCGTCGGTCGCGCCCTCATTGGAAGTTCTCGAGCAATAACCGCGCCATGCCGCGTGCAAGCACGCGGCATGGCCAGTTTTCACCCGGTCGCTATCGCCATTTTGCTGAATAAAGGCCGAAATCCCCGCGTTCGCACAGTCGCGACGCTCGTACTGCGGCGCCGATGTGCCGTGACAGGTTCCAGCGCTTGGGGGGGCTATATGCCCCGGCTTGCGGCAAAACCCGCATTTTATGGGTGAATTCCCCCTACTTCGCCAGTAGGGATCTCCCGCTATTCAGGCGACCTTTAGCGGAGCATGAAAAGAAATGGGCGGAAGTGAGAGGGCAAAAATATTCAGCCGAATCGTGATTTTCATCAAGAGCGGCAACCGCCGACGACTGATAATGCAATCAACCTGTTAGCTTTCGCTGCAGGCAGGAGGCGATGAAGGTAAAGCAGTTGAAAGTGGGTTAAAGGAGAAGGATATAAGGTCTGTGGAGTATGGGTCTTTATTCTCTTGGCGTTAAATGTTGGAGGTATATCATGAGCTTTCATAAAATTTTTCTGATTCTCGTCTACGCAGTGATATTAGGTTTGCAGGCATGTTCGACAAACCCGTCGTCGGCCCTTCCCGAGCAGGTAGACTGCACTCAGGCGTCGGATATGTTGAAGGCTAACTGCGAACAATTCTAATACTTCCGCACCTTCGGTAATTCTTAGAACCCCTGCTTTATGCGGGGGTTTTTTTTTGCACTGCCGGCGCGCCAAGTGTGCGGACTTGCGCAGTGCCGGTTCTGCGACGACCCCGGCCGCACGTATATGGCAAACGGTCAGGGCCTCCTCGACCCAGGCATGATTACTCTGTTGCGATGCCAAATGCACAGAATAATCGTTAATTAACAACGATGTAGGTAAGCGCAGCGAAAGGGAAAAAACGCTTTCTCCTTCGGCCGAATCGCGTATAATGCGCGGCCATGAAATTTTTCCCGCTATTTACATGTAGCTGCGTCCTGACCGCCTTATTCGGGTGCGCCACAACGACGACGACCAGGGGCGTCAGCGTTTCCGACGCTGCCGTTAACATAGAAGCCGATGCACAAAGGGACCTGGCGGTCCAAAGCATCGTAGAAGAGCGCAAACGGCTCCTGCGCGTGAGTCGGGCGCTCGCGACAAAGGCGCACAGCTTCTGCGGCAACGATTTGGTCCCCAGCACGGGTGCCGTCTTCTGGTCGAAGTCCAAGAGCGAGCTTTCCCCCTCTTATGAAAAGCTCTATGGAATAGCGGAACGACCCACGGTGCTGTTTGTGCTGGATGAAAGTCCGGCTGGCGTTGCGGGGCTGCAGGCGCGCGATGTCCTCACGCAGCTTAACAACACCGCTATACCGAACATGGCCGGTCTTGCCAGTGTCTACAAGACGCTCGGCCCGGAAGATCCGATTCGCATGCAGGTCGAGCGGGATGGAGCGCCCGTGGCAATTGAAGTCAAGCCGGAAAAAGCCTGCAGGTATCCCTTCGTGCTGTCTACGAAACTGGCGCCGAATGCGTATGCCGATGGAGCACGCATCGTGGTCACGCGTGGAATGATGGCCTTTGCGAAAGACGATTCCGAGCTGTCACTGGTGCTCGCGCATGAGCTGGCGCATAACGTGATGCATCACAAGGATGCAAAAGATCAGAATGCGCTCGGAGATTTCTTTAGCCATATGTTTGCCGCGATCGGTTCCGGGGGACGAGCATGGGGCAGTACCATTTCGTCCGCGGGCGCGGGGGCTTATTCTCAGGATTTCGAAATGGAAGCGGATTATGTCGGCCTGTACATCCTGGCCTCCAGCGGGCTGCCATTTCGCGACGCACCCCGATTCTGGCGGCGGGTGGGGGCTGCGTATGCGTCGAACATCGGCACAAATGATGGCGGGAGCCACCCTTCGTTCCCTTACCGTATGCTTGCACTCGAAGCAGCCGCAAAGGAGATCAGCGAAAAGATGGAGCAGGGCTTGCCGATAGAGCCGAACATGAAGGACGGTCACACCGCACTTTCGCGTCGCTGATTTTTGGGTAAGTAGATTTTCCGGGAGTCAGTGGCATCGCGCAGCTGACGGCTTCAGGCCGGTTTGAGACTCAGGACAGCTTGGCCGGCAGCCAGAGCGCGATCTGCGGGAACGCGATCAGCAGCGCGATCATCGCCATCAGCGTGATCACGAACGGCGCCGAGCCCACGATCACGTCGTAGATCTGGCCGCGCGGGCGCACGCCCTGCACGACGAACAGGTTGAGGCCCACCGGCGGCGTGATCAGCGCGGTTTCGATCAGCAGCATCATCAGCACGCCGAACCAGACCGGATTGAAGCCCAGCCCCGCGACCAGCGGGGTGATGATCGGCACCGTCGCCACCAGCATCGACAACGACTCCATGAACATGCCCAGAACCAGATAGAACAGCACGATCGCGATGATGGTGCCGGTGGGCGACAACCCGAACCCGGTCACGTAGTTCATCACCTTGCCCGACAGGCCGATCGAGGTAATGATGAAATTGACGAAGTAGGCCGCGATCAGAATCGCCATGATCATCGCGGTGGTCTTCATGGTGCCCTCGAAGGTGTCAATCAGCATCCGCCAGGACAGCTGCCTGCGCCAGGCCGCGAGCGCAAACGCGGCGGCG
>JAENXP010000087.1 GCA_016649475.1 Burkholderiales bacterium
GCTCAGGCCCATCTGGTTATGGGCGAGAATGTTTCCCAGGCGGCGCAGTTCGCCGCCTCGGGTTCGGTCGAGGCCGGACTGATTGCCTATTCGCTGCTGAACTCCGGGCGCATGGCGAAAGCCGGCGACTTCGTCCTGCTTCCCGCCGACTGGCACGACCCACTGCGGCAGCGCATGGTGTTGCTGAACGCAGCGGGAGATACGGCGCGGCAGTTCTACGCGTTTGCGCAGTCGCCGCCGGCACGGGTCTTGTTCGAGAAGTACGGTTTTACGCTGCCGGCCGCCGGACTCTAGCTCCGCGTGAACTGGCCCGCGCTGCTGCTGTCGCTCAAACTCTCGGCCTGGACCGTAGCCTGGCTGTTGCCTCTGGGGATACTCGTGGCGCGGCAGATCGCCTGGCGGGAATTCCGCGGCCGTGCATGGGTGGAAGCGGCGGTGGCTTTGCCGCTGGTGCTGCCACCGACGGTGCTCGGCTATTACATGCTGTCGGTCTTCGGCGCAGCGACTCCCATCGGCCAGGCCTGGCAGAGCGCCTTCGGCCGACCGCTCGCATTCAGTTTTGACGGCCTGTTGCTGGCTTCGATCGTGTTCAACATTCCGTTCGCCGTACAGCCGATGCAGCGCGCGTTTCAGTCCATTCCGCGTGAAGTGCGCGAGGCGGCCTGGTGCAGCGGCATGTCGCATTGGCGCACCTTCCTGATGATCGAGTTTCCGCTCGCGTGGCCGGGCATCGTTTCGGCGCTGGTGCTCACCTTTGCGCATACCATGGGTGAATTCGGAGTGGTGCTCATGATGGGGGGCAACATCCCGGGCGAGACGCAAACGATCGCGATCGCCATTTACGACCGGGTGCAGGCCTTCGACGAACACGGTGCCGCGACCATGTCCAGCCTGCTGCTCGCCTTTTCGCTGGTCGCGATCGGCGCGGTGTACGTGCTGGCGAATCGCATAGGACGTCCGCGTGAGTAGCCAGACGGGCTTGGAGGTGAGTCTGCGCCAGGCGGCACCGATTCCCCTGGCCGCACGCTTCGATTGCGAGGGCGGGGAGCTGGTCGCTTTGGTGGGCCCTTCGGGCAGCGGCAAGACCACGATCCTGCGCTGCATCGCCGGACTGAATCATCCGGGCGAGGGGGCGGTGAGCTGCGCCGGCGAGGTCTGGCTCGACACCGCAACAAGGATAAGCCTCGCGCCGCAACGGCGTTCGGTGGGTATCGTGTTTCAGCACTATGCGCTGTTTCCGCATTTGAGCGCACTCGAGAACGTGGAGGCGGCGATGGCGCACGTCGCCGCGAGCGAACGTGCGGGCAGGGCGCGTGATCTGCTGCAGTTGGTGCACTTGTCCGGGCTGGAAGAGCGCCGCCCGCGCCAGCTCTCCGGCGGCCAGCAGCAGCGTGTCGCGTTGGCGCGCGCGCTCGCGCGAGATCCGGCGGTGTTGCTGCTGGACGAGCCGTTTTCCGCGGTGGATCGCGTCACCCGCAGGCGCCTGCAGCGTGAACTGGCGCAACTGCGTTCGCGTATCCGCGTGCCCATCGTGCTGGTCACGCACGATCTGGACGAGGCGCGCGTGCTTGCGGACCGCATGGTGATCCTGTCGCGCGGCGAAACGCTGCAGGAAGGGCCGGCGGCGCAGGTCATGGCGCGGCCGGCCACGGCGCAGGTGGCGCGGCTGCTCGATCAGAACAACTTGTTCGAGGGTAAGGTTGTGGCACAGCACCCGGACGAGGGCAAGACGCTGCTGGCCTGGCTCGATTACACGCTGGAAGCGGCGTATGCGCCGGCATTCGATGTCGGCGATCCGGTGTCGTGGATGATTCCGCCGGAATGCGTCATCCTGCACCGGCGCGATCGTCCCTCCGCCGGCGAGAGCGAGAATCCGGTGAGCGGCGTGATTCGCGAATGCGTTCCGCTGGGTGAGACTACCAGCATTGCACTGGACACCGGCGCGCCCGCCGGAGCACCGCTGGCGATGAGTATCGTGACCCACCATGCGCGCCGCAACAGACTCGCCGTGGGTGACCGGGTCAAGGTGACGCTGTTGGCGTCTGGCATACACCTGATGCCGCCTGCGGAACTTCCGCCAGGACGGGCATTGGAAAAGCCCCCTCGGTGGGAATGACCCGCAGCCCCCGCGATCTTCTTTTGTCCTTCTATCGATCGTGAATGAGCGTCAGTCGGTTGCGACCATCACGCTGCTCGCCTTGATCACCGCGTAGGCTTTCTTGCCTTTCTTCAGCTTCAGCGAATTCGCCGAAGGCGTGCTGATTACCGCGACGATATCGATACCAGGCGCGACTCGCAGCGTCACCTCGGCGCTGACCGGGCCGAGAATGACATTCCTGACCGTTCCTTTGATGGCGTTCCTTGCGCTGAGTTTCATCAGTCTCTCCCTAGGTTGAGCGGGCCAATGCCGGAGCGTTACGCCGCACGGGCAGTGCCTCATTGACATCGTAAAATCTTCCCGTAATGGCAGTGCCATATCCCGGCATGGCGGACAGAATTTCGCGCAATTCCGGTCCGCGCAGCAGATTGATGAACCCTGCGAGCCGGGACTCTTCCTTGGAATCGCGGCGAAACGCCAGGTAGTAGCGCTCGGTCAGGAGCGGAATGAAATCGAGTCCGTAGTGGGCTGCTGCCGCGCGTATGCCGTAGCCGGCGTCCGCCATGCCGCCTGCGATCGTCGCAGCGACGGCGAGATGGGTGAATTCCTCGGAGTGGTAGCCGTTTATGGCGGCGGGGTCTATGCCCGCTCCAGCGAGCAGTTCGTCGAACTCCACGCGGCTGCCCGAATCGCGCTGACGGTTGATAAGGCAGACTCCGTTTCTGGTCAGATCGCTGAGATCGTGTATGCCCTTGGGATTTCCTTTCGCCACCATCAGACCCTGGGTGCGCGTTGCCAGTCCCATCAGCTGGTGCTGGCGCGGCTTGAGATAGCGGCGGAACATCGCCGTCGCCGCCTGCTGCATGCCCTCGGCGAAGTGGAATCCGGCAATGCTGCATTGGCCCTTGTCCAGCGCAGCCAGGCTGGCGAGGCTGCCGAGGAAGCGCAGATCGAGTTTCAAACGGTCGCTGCGCGCCAGGCGCTCGCGCAACTGCCCCAGCGCCAGATCGTGGCTGGCGCAGACGACCAGCCGGTTCGCGCTGGCTTCGATGACGTGCGACAGTACGCGTTCGATTTCCTGGCCTACGCTCTCCAGTTCCGGGGCCAGCCGCGCTTGTACCAGCTGCTCCGCCCATAGCAGCTTCTGCCCGAATTCGGTGAGTTCGGCGCCGCGGCCGCGGTTCAGCTTGACCAGCGGTTTGCCGAACATGCGCTCCCATTTGCCCATCAGGCCCCATACGTGCCGGTACGACAGGCGTGTCTGCCTTGCGGCGCCCGCGAGCGAGCCGGCCGAGTGGACGGCATACAGGACGCGGAACAGGATCGGCTCCACCCCCTGACCGCCGCCGGGCTGTAATTGCCATTCATATTGGAGCTTTACGCGAATCATTATGCAGTCCAGTTCATATTTGGATGTGACCGACAATCGAATACTATCGCGATAACTTAACAGAAAGTCAGGGAAATTTCGATCATGTGGCCGGTTGCTGTTTTTTTGCGATTACCGGCATTTCAATTCGGCGGAGATTGAATATGAGAGCCAGATCACTTGCATTTCTGCTCATGCTGGCTGCGTTTGCGCTCGGTACGACGAACGCCGCGGCGGCGCGCGACATCAGGATGGCGACCACCACCAGCACCGACAACTCGGGCCTGCTCAAGGCGCTGCTGCCGAAGTACGAAGCGAAATGCGGCTGCAGGGTGCATGTGGTGGCGGTGGGCACCGGCGCGGCGCTGAAGCTGGGCGAAAACGGTGACGCGGACGTGGTGCTGGTGCATGCGCGCAAGGCCGAGGATGCATTCGTCGCCAAAGGCTTCGGCGTGAACCGGCGCGACGTAATGTACAACGACTTCGTACTGGTGGGTCCGAAGAGCGATCCCGCGCACTTGCGCGGCATGAAAGACGTGATCGCCGCGATGAAGCAGATCAAGGCGAGCGGCGCGGCGTTCATATCGCGCGGCGACGATTCCGGCACCAACAAAATGGAACTGGGATACTGGAAGACGGCGGGCGTCGACCCCAAGGGGGCGTCGTATTTCGCCATCGGCCAGGGCATGGGACAAACGCTCACCGTCGCCGGGGAGAAGGGTGCCTATACACTGACCGACCGCGCCACTTTCGCCACTTACAAGGATCGCACCGGGCTTGAAATCGTGGTCGAGGGCGACAAGAAGATGTACAACCCGTATGGTGTCATGGCAGTGAATCCGAAACGCTTTCCCGGGGTGAATTACGACGGCGCCATGAATTTCATCGAATGGATCACTTCGCCTGAAGGCCAGCAGGATATCGCCGCGTTCAAGCCCACCGGCGCGCAGTTGTTCTTCCCGAACTACAGGAAATAACGACACTTTCACATTGGCGGCCGGCGCATTTCCCGCGCCGGCCGCACGCAAGGATACGATGGGCCTGCTGGAACCCACACGCGAAGCATTCGCCCTGTTGTTGCGGGGAGACCCGGAACTGCTGCAGATCATCTGGCTGTCGCTGTGGCTTTCGCTCGCTGCGATCGCCCTGATCGCACCGCCGTCGATTGCGCTCGGCGTGCTGCTCGCCAAACGGCGCTTTCCCGGACAGCGCGCTCTGGTGGTATTGGCGCAGGCGTTGCTGTCGTTTCCCACCGTGGTCATCGGCCTGGTCATCTACCTGCTGCTGTCGCGGCGCGGGCCGCTGGGTTCGTTCGAACTGCTGTTTTCGCCCACGGCGATCGTGATCGGCTATATGGTCATTGCGTTTCCGATACTGGTGGTATTCACCGTTTCGGCGGTGCAGGGAGCCGACCCGCGCGTGTTCGAAACCGCGCGCAGCCTGGGGGCGAGCCGCATGCGCGCGGCGCTCACCATCCTCTGGGAAGTGCGCTTCGGCATCACCGCCGCGATAGTGAACGCCTTTGGCCGGGTGGTGTCCGAGGTCGGCTGCGCCATCATGGTGGGTGGCAATATCGCCGGCCTGACGCGCAACATGCCCACGGCCATCGCGCTGGAGACGAGCAAAGGCGATTTCGCGCAGGGCATCGCCTTGGGCATGGTGCTGATGGTGATCGCGCTCGGCATCAACATTGCCATGGCCCTGCTGCAAGGCGAAGGCGGTCTGAAATGAGCCAGACACTGTTCGAAGCCGAAGGGCTGGTGCGGCGCCTGGGCGCTCGCCGCGTGCTCGATGGAATCGGGCTGAGCCTCGCGCGCGGGCAGGGCTATGTGCTATCGGGCGACAACGGCAGCGGCAAGACCACGCTGTTGCGCGTTCTGGCCGGGCTCGAGGCGGCCGACGCCGGTGTACTGCGTTTTCAGGGCGAACAGACGCAGCTGCCGCGCTATCCGGATAGCTGGCGGCGGCGCGCAGTGTACGTGCACCAGCACCCCTACCTGTTTCATACCAGCGTGGCGGGAAATATTGCGTATGGGCTGAAGGCGCGCGGCGAGGCACGCGAGCGCCGGCAGTCGAAGGTGGAGGAAGCAATGGACTGGGCCGGCGTGCGCGAAGTCGCCGCGGTGCCGCCGCAGAAACTCTCCGGCGGCGAAAAGCAGCGCGTTGCCATGGCGCGCGCCAGGGTGCTGGCTCCGGAACTGCTGCTGTTGGACGAGCCGACGGCCAATCTGGATGCCGAGGGCCGCCGCCGGATCATGGACCTGCTGGCGCGCCTCTACACTGAAGGTGTCAGCGTCCTGATCGCCTGCCACGACCGCGAATTGATCGAACTGCCCGGGGTGCAGCGCCTTCATTTGGAGAACGGCAAATTGAGCTGATCACCTTGCAATTCGTCAGGAATCGATGTCCGGTCTGACGCTGGAATGCTGGTAAAATATTCGGCTCGACAACCACCGCTCCCCACCCGGGCCGAGCGCCTGAAACAAATGAAGATTTTCGGCTTTGCCGGCTGGTCCGGCAGCGGCAAGACCACGCTGATCGAACAGGTGATTCCGCGTTTCGTGCGCACCGGACTCAAGGTGTCGCTGATCAAGCATGCACACCACCGCTTCGACGTGGACCAGCCGGGCAAGGATTCCTTTCGTCATCGCGCAGCCGGCTGCAGTGAAGTGCTGGTCGCGTCGGGCGAGCGCTGGGCCCTGATGCATGAGATGCGGGGCGAGCCCGAGGCGACGGTGGAGGAGCAGATCGCGCGCATCTCGCCTTGCGATCTGCTGCTGATCGAAGGCTACAAGTACTATCCCCTGCCCAAGCTGGAGATCTATCGCGCCGCCGGTGGCAAGCCCTTGCTGTATCCGGAGGATCAGCACATCGTAGCGCTGGCCACCGATACCCCCGTGCAATGCCACTTGCCGCAGTTCGGACTCGGGGACTACGATGCAATAGTCGCATTCGTGCTGGACACTCTGGGATTGAATCGATGAAGCCAGCCATGCTTTCCGTAGACGAGGCGCTCGCTTTCCTGCTCAAGGGCGCGACCCCGGTGGCGGACATGGAGCAGGTGGCCACGCTTGCCGCCAGCGGCCGCGTGCTGGCGCAGGCGCAGCATTCCACTTTCAGCGTGCCGTCGCTGGACAACACGTCCATGGACGGTTACGCGGTGAATTCCGCGGATTGCGCCTCGGGCGAAGCGCGCCTGCCGGTGTCGCAGCGCATACCGGCGGGCAGCGTACCGCAGCAACTCGCGCGCGGCACCGCGGCGCGTATATTCACCGGCGCACCCATTCCGCCCGGCGCCGACGCGGTGGTGATGCAGGAGCTGTGTACGCAGGACGGCGATGCCGTGATCGTGAAACACCGGCCCGAGCCCGGCGAATGGGTGCGCCGCGTGGGAGAGGACATTCTGGCGGGGAATGAAATCCTGTCAGCCGGGATGAAGCTGCGGCCGCAGGACACCGGCCTTGCGGCCTCTGTCGGGATTGCCGCGCTGCCGCTTTATCGCCGGCTCAAGGTCGCGGTGTTTTTCACCGGTGACGAACTGGTGATGCCGGGCGAGCCGCTACCCGCGGGCCGCATCTACAATTCCAACCGCTTTACCCTGAACGGACTGCTGCAACAGCTCGGTTGCGAAGTCGCGGATTACGGCATCGTTCCGGACCGCCTCGACGCCACGCGCAAAGTGCTGCGCGAGGCCGCTGCGGGCAACGATCTGATCGTCACCTCGGGCGGTGTCTCCGTAGGCGAAGAAGACCACGTCAAGCCGGCGGTCGAGGCCGAAGGCCGGCTCGATATGTGGAAAATCGCGGTCAAGCCAGGCAAGCCCCTCGCGTTCGGCGAGGTCAATGCGGGTGCGGGGCACAAGGCGCATTTCATCGGCCTGCCCGGCAATCCCGTTTCGAGCTTCGTCACCTTTCTGGTCTTCGTGCGGCCCTTTATCCTGCGCTGCCAGGGCGTCGCCCGGGTAGAGCCGCTCAGCTATCCGCTGCGCGCGGATTTCGATTGGATGAAACCCGATTCACGGCGCGAGTTTCTGCGGGTAAAATTGAACGCAGCCGGCGGACTCGAGCTGTACCCCAACCAGAGCTCTGCGGTATTGACCTCGGCGGTGTGGGCCGACGGCCTGATCGACAATCCTGCCAAACATGCGATACGCCGCGGGGACATGGTGAAATTCCTTCCGTTTTCGGAGTTGTTGCTATGAGCATCAGA